>JANQMK010000166.1 GCA_028280085.1 Pseudomonadales bacterium | reverse complement strand
ACTATTTTTATGTTGCTATTGAGCATCCGATTCCTGTATTACCCAATATTAGACTGCAATCTACAGATATCACGACGCAAGGAACCGGTGCACTATCTGATGGTGATACCTTTGGTGATATCACTTTTGGTACCGAAGATGTTGAGAGTGAAATTGACCTGAGTCATACCGATGTGACACTGTACTACGAGGTGCTCGATAATTGGGTTAGCTTAGATCTTGGTTTAACTGCACGGATATTTGACGGAGAAGGTAAAATTGTTGGCCTGACCTCACTGGAAACAGAGACGTTGGAAGTGGACGATACTGTGCCATTACTCTATGTTCGCGCCCAATTTGATTTGCCATTAACAGGCTTGTACGTAGGGGCTGACGCCAACGCGGTTGGTTATAGCGGCAATACTTTAACGGATGTGACCGGCAGGATTGGCTATAATTCAGATATCATTCCATTGCTGGATATAGGTATCGAAGCGGGCTATCGCCATATGCAGCTGACACTGGATGATGTTGGCGATCTAGAAACTGACTTTGTTGTCGCCGGTCCTTACATCACCTTAAATCTACATCTCTAGTTTGATCGACCACACCGTTTGTCGATGCTCAAGGTTTAACTTAACAAGCGACTCCTTCTCAAACCACTGACTTCTCAAACCACCAGCGGATGTTTGGTGGTTTTATTATTTGTTCAATTAATGTTGGGGATTGGCGTCTTTAGCTGGTACGCGAATAACCTTTTTAGGCTTATTTTTTAGCACGGTGTGAATAACATGGTTACCTTCAAAGTAAACATTGAAGTTTTCATATGACCATGACGATATGGGCGGCTCGCCTACTGCTTCACGGGCAGATTGTGGGTCACCGAATTGGTTGCGCACGGCATTTTTTGACATACCCTGGGTAGGTCTTGCAACTGTTCTTAAATCTGGTGATTGCTGGCCCACTGGTATCTTCAGTACCTCACCCTGCGCTTGCTGAGTGGTTAACAGGGTGGCCGAGGCAAACATTGCTATCAACGTGGCAAACGTTTTCTTTCGCATAGGTTGTCCTTAAATTTTCCTGGTCCTTAATTTTCGCACTTAATTTTTTTTAGTTAAATCCGGTTTTGTACGGCGTTCCGTTTGCTGAACTTTTAAAACCTGTTGCGCAATTAATTGGCGCTGGCCGTCTGTGAGCTGGTGGAACTCGCAAGATACCTTACAGTATTTGCCATTCTCTTGTGTCTGGCAATCCAAAACCTTAATGAATGCCTTCAGAATAGTAAAATTGGGCAAAAATGTGACTTTTGCCGCCAGCAAGCTGTCGACCTCATAGGCTCCATCAGCATTGAAGCTCATTCCGCCTTCACCATAGTCGAGTGTTGTCAGATACTGATCTATGTCGATGTCACTCGAAAAGGACAAAAAATGCGCTATTAAATCAATTTTTTTATCCACACCTTTTAAGTAGTTAGCGATTTCAGGCTGTTTTTGACCAATTAACTGCAACAAGGTTTTATTTTGCTTGTCTACTTGAGCAAGTTGATTGATCAAATTGCTCGCGGGACTGTCTGCAAAAATGGTCTCTAATTCATCAGTTGAATGACTACTCTCGTCTTCATTGCTGAGCTGATGAAGTTCAAGTAGAGCACGATCTTTTACACGAAAGTACTCGCGCCGATTATCTTCAACGGATGCTTCTGTTGGTGAAAGTCGGGCTGGCTTGGTGCCATTTTGACTTGATGAGTTATCGCCTGACGATTTAGACATGGTGAATAAAAAACCATTTATAACCTAACTATCTATAGCATAGATAAAAATTTGCCGGCCGACTATAATTCTGGCCTTAACTACTGTTTAATGCCTACATGATAAAACAAATACCCCTCTTTGTCGGCCTGAGATATATCAGAGCAAAACGCCGCAATCAGTTCATTTCTTTTATATCAGCTGTTTCTTTACTTGGTATGACACTAGGTACTTTATCCCTTATTGTCGTGCTGTCAGTCATGAATGGGTTTGATCGAGAGCTGAAAAATAGAATTTTAAACGTGATTCCACATGGCTATATCTATGCTGAGCCTGATGAGACCGCTGAATTTTCAGCTAGGGGCGTTGCCGATTGGCAGTTACTTCGTCAGCGCGTAGTAGCCCATGATGATGTTGTTGCAGCGGCACCTTATATCAGGGGCAGTGGTATGATCGCTCAATTTGGTACGGTTCGTGGCGTTAATATTAGTGGCGTATTGCCTGCCGAGGAAAAGTCAGTATCGCTACTGACAGAACACTTTCTCGCTGGCCACATTGAATCGCTGGCATCGGGTGAGTATAACATGGTTATCGGCAGCATTCTTGCGCGCCAGTTGGGGGTGACTTTAGGAGACAAGGTAACCTTGGTATTACCTCAGGTGAGCATTACACCGCTGGGTATATTTCCACGCATGAAGCGTTTTACCATTACCGGCGTATTTCAGATAGGTGCTCAACTAGATAGTAGCGCTACCATGATTCATTTGGATGATGCTAAGAGGCTATTTCGTTATGGCGATAATGTTGAAGGTCTGCGTGTTAAAGTCAATGATATGTATACGGCGTCAAATGTGTTGGATGATGTAGTAAAGACCCTACCGGCGGGTTTTTCAGCGCAAGATTGGTCAAAGACTCAGGGTGGCCTATTTAAGGCGGTTAAAATGGAAAAAACGGTGATTACACTGTTGCTGATGATTGTGATTGCCGTGGCGGCGTTTAACATCATTTCTATTTTAATTATGATGGTGACGGATAAGAGATCTGATATCGCCGTACTGAGAACATTAGGTGCGTCGCCACGGGTTATAATGGGCATCTTCGTCATCCAGGGTTCGGGTATCGGTGTTATGGGGACATTTATCGGTGCTTGCTTGGGTATATTACTTGCCTTAAATGTTAGTGATATTGCCGCATTTGTTGAAGATCTGCTGGGGGTGCAGCTATTTAATCCCGATATTTATTTCATTAGCTTTTTGCCGTCCCACTTAATGTGGCAGGATGTCGTCGTTGTTTGTAGTAGTGCACTGGTATTGAGCTTTCTGGCAGCGGTATATCCTGCTTATCGCGCCGCCCAGATTCAGCCGGCTGAGGCTTTGCGATATGAATGATGGGGTAGTGGGCAGTGATTCAGTTGAGACAGGCGTGTAGAGAATGATATGGCAGTAAACACTATGGTAGAGGAAGAGGTGGTATTATCATGCGAGGGCCTCACGAAATCCTATTGGCAAGGGCCGGCAGAGCTGAAAGTGCTGCGGGGGGTTGATCTGTCCGTTGTGCCTGGCGAGCGAATCGCGATAGTTGGGGCATCCGGCTCTGGCAAAACAACGCTACTGAATATGTTAGGTGGGTTGGATGTTCCATCCGGTGGACGTGTGGTGGTAGCTGGCCGCAATCTTTCGGCATTAGATGAGAACGGTCGCGGTGAGTTGCGTAATCAACAAATGGGTTTTGTGTATCAATTACACCACTTGTTAGGCGAGTTCACTGCGTTAGAAAATGTGGCGATGCCTCTGTTAATAGGGCATGCGACACTGACTGAAGCCGCTACCAAAGCCGCGGCAATGTTGGCAAAGGTTGGGTTGGCGGAGCGTGTTGACCATAAACCTGCTGAGTTGTCTGGTGGTGAAAGACAGCGCGTTGCCATTGCGCGGGCCTTGGTGACAGAGCCAGCGTGTGTGCTGCTAGATGAACCTACTGGCAATTTAGATCCTGAAACAGCTGAATCAATTCATGAACTGATGCTATCGTTGAACCGATCGTTGGGCACTAGCTTCATTGTCGTTACTCATGATCACCAGTTAGCTGCACGGATGGATAGAGTACTCAAATTAGAAAAAGGTGTACTCGTCGATGCCGAATAATAACAGTTCCTACTCGTCTTCGCTCTATCGCCCATTTACGGTATTTACCGGTATCCGTTACACGGCGAGCAGACGCAATAGCAAGCTAGTCTCTTTTATATCGTTGCTTTCTATCTCTGGGCTAGCGTTGGGGGTTGGATTGTTGATTTTAGTACTGTCAGTGATGAATGGCTTTGGACAGGAATTGCAAGAACGTATTCTTGGGGTGGCGCCCCATGCCTCGTTATATCACTACGATGATATCGAGAATTGGCAGTCCTTAATTCAAACTGCTGAGTCACATCCAAAGGTGACCGCAGCATCACCCTATGTGCAGTTGCAAGGTATGCTGACGGTTGGCACCAATGTGTTGCCGACCGCAGCTTATGGCATCCTACCGCAGCGGGAGGCCCAAGCGTCAGTTATTTCTCAACATATGGTGCAAGGAGCGTTAGAAGAACTGACTGCCGACGGCCAGGGCTGCATACTTGGGGCAAATATTGCTAAACAGTTGGGTATTACCGTTGGTGATACGGTTAGTTTTATCATGCCCAAGTCAATGCTCAATGAAGATACTGGTACACAACGTATTATACCTAAATTGGCATTTTTACAGGTGAAAGGTATTTTTAAAACCGGTACTGAGGTAGACGCGTCTCTGATTTTGATTCACATGAATGCGGCGCAAATGTTGGCAGAGATAGACAATAGGGTGCATGGGGTTAAATTGCAAGTTGACGATTTATTTCGTGCCAGCGCCATTGGTTATGAGTTGTTGCGAGAATTACCGCAAGGCTACTATGTAAGAGATTGGACGCGAAGCCATGGCAACCTGTTCAATGCTATTCAGTTGTCAAAAAATCTAGTGGGTTTGCTGCTTTTTATTATTATTGCCGTAGCGGCCTTTAATGTTGTATCGACATTGATTATGGTGGTTAACGATAAACAAGGCGATATCGCTATCTTGCGAACCTTAGGTGCCAGTACTTTTAATATTATGACAATTTTTGTTGTACAAGGCACATTAATCGGCGTATTGGGGGCAACGATCGGCGCGTTGGTTGGCTGTGGATTATCGTTAGTGATTACTGATTTTGTGAGCTGGCTAGAAATTGTTATTGATTACCAATTTCTAAAAGCTGACGTTTATCCGATTAGCTATTTACCGTCCCACTTACGTTGGCAGGACGTTTTATGGGTGGCGGGGGTTGCTTTGGGAATGAGTTTTGTTGCGACTCTCTACCCATCTTGGCGCGCGGCGCGGGTACAACCAGCGGTTGCTTTAGGGTATGAGTGATACTATTCA
>JANQMK010000162.1 GCA_028280085.1 Pseudomonadales bacterium | reverse complement strand
ATATTAGGCACGCAGCTTGCAGTATTGCTTGAGTGGTAGCTAAAGAGCCAAACTATCAACGTTTAGTCATCGGCTATTAGCCAGCAGCGTAAGTTGCTGGCTTGTTGTTTAGGGAGTTATTCATGACTGGGTTTGTTGTTGAAGACAAAATACAACCTATTATATTACCAGCTAGCAAGTTGCCGGTAGATGATTCGATGGCAGCGCCTGTCGGGCAAAAAAAAGCCATTATGTCTGATGATATATCGAAACTCGATATGCTTATCAATGATCAGCAAATACAAAAAATCAAACATTTGCGGGCCTATAGCCAGGGTCTAAAACGCGAGTTATCGATGACCCGCAAGGAAAAAAATTCCGAGGTAAAAGAGAAAGATAAACTCAGTCATCGATGGCAAGTAATACTAGACCTGTTGCCAGGTGGCGTTATTGTGTTAGATCGAACTGGTGTTATTGCTGACGCTAATGTTGCTGCAGTTGAGCTGCTAGGCAAACCATTGTGTGGTGAACGTTGGGTGAATATTATAGCGCGGAGCTTTGCGCCGCGCTCGGATGATGGACATGAGATTTCACTGAGAGACGGACGTCGTGTTGCCTTGTCTACCCGCTCGATGGGAACAGATGAGGGTCAGATCATTCTGTTAACTGATCAAACTGAAACCCGGCAGTTACAAGCAAAGGTGAGTCGTAATCAGCGTTTGTCCGTCATCGGTAAAATGGTTGCGGCGCTAGCACACCAGATCCGCACGCCACTCTCGGCGGCTATGTTATATGCTGGCAATATTTGTAAGGGAGACTTGGAGCCAGAAAAGGTTGATAAGTTTGCCGTCAAATTGATGTCGCGCCTGAATCATATGGAAGAACAAATTCGCGATATGCTCATCTTTGCTAAGGGCGAACTGCCTCTTACTGACCGCGTGAGTGTGTATGATCTGGTGGTAGATATTCGACAGGCCATGGAAGTGCCAATTCAGACCTGTGGCGGCCAATCGCACTGGCATTTACCGAAGGTGTCTGAACAAAAAAAACGTGTCATTTTCTGTAACAGACAGGCATTAGTGGGTGCTGTTACCAATCTGGTCAATAACGGTATTCAGTCAGTTGATGGCGGGCAGGTGCCCGTTATCCAGATGACTGTCGCGCTGGTTGAGATGAATGGAGTACCGTATGTACACTTTGTTGTGGAGGACAATGGCCGCGGCATTGATGAACATGAACTAGCATGTATCGAAGAAGCTTTTTATAGCACAAAATCATCGGGTACGGGTCTAGGGCTCTATGTGGTACAAGCCATTGCAAAATCCCACAAAGGTAAATTTTCAATGACGTCAGTGTTGCAAAAGGGCTCTCGTGCTTGCTTAGCATTGCCCAGTATCACTGGCGATTGAGGCTGATATTGAATGACTGGAAAATTTCGAGCTGTATAGGCAAATGAAAAGGAGTAATGTAATGTCTGCACTTAAAAAAACTGTGCGTCATAGTGCTACTATTTTGGTTGTGGAAGACGATGGCAATTTGCGTGAGGCATTGGTTGATACCTTAGAGCTAGAAAATTTTAATGCGTTACAAGCCGAAAGTGCAGAGCGTGCTTTAGATGTGTTAGCGCATGATAATATCGATATGGTTGTGTCTGATGTCAATATGGGGGCGATGGATGGCCATCAGCTACTTAATCACATTCAGCGTAATTATCCCTATATTCCGGTATTGTTAATCACTGCCTACGCCAGTGTTAGCCGTTCGGTTGAGGCAATAAGAAATGGCGCGGTAGATTATTTGGTAAAGCCATTTGAGGCGGAAAAATTAGTCGCTTTAGTAAAACGCCATGTCGTTGGCGTGAATGTACCATCGCAACAATCAGAACCTATCGCGGAAGAGGAATCGAGTAAGCAATTGCTGCAACTAGCGCGTCGAGTCGCTAGTACGGATTCTACAGTATTGATATCAGGTGAGAGTGGCACGGGTAAGGAAGTATTAGCACGCTATGTTCATGCTCAATCACGTAGAGCGGACGGCCCGTTTATCGCTATAAATTGCGCCGCTATTCCAGAAAATATGTTGGAGGCCACACTTTTTGGGCATGAAAAAGGCGCCTTCACTGGCGCGTATAATAGTACTCCTGGTAAATTTGAGCAGGCCAACGGTGGCACAATTTTGCTGGATGAAATATCTGAAATGGATATTGGTTTGCAAGCCAAGTTGCTTCGTGTATTGCAAGAACGAGAAGTAGAAAGAGTTGGGGGAAGGAAAACAGTCAATCTAGATGTACGGGTCATTGCTACCACCAATAGGAAATTACTGGCGGAAGTTGCCGATGGTAAATTTCGGGAAGATCTATACTATCGACTTAGTGTATTTCCTCTGGAATGGAAATCACTGCGCAACAGACGCAGTGATATTCTTCCGTTGGCGCGTAAACTGCTGTTAGAACACGCTAAGAAAATGCATCGTAATGGTGTGGTCTTTGATGAATCAGCAGAGCGAGCTTTGTTGGCACATCATTGGCCTGGCAATGTCAGAGAGCTAGATAATGTCGTGCAACGGGCGCTAATTATGCAACCAATGCCGGTAATATCAGATGTTCATCTTAGAATTCAACCTGTTCCTGAGATGACGGTTGGGTGTGAAGCGAGCCAAACGGTATCATACATTAATGATATCGAACCAGTTATTGACAGCGGAGATACACTCAATGGCCATGAGCCGGCGAGTGAGATGGACTCCTCTTTGTTGCATAGCGATACATCGATTAGTACTGCCGATTTAGGTGACAATTTAAAACGCAAGGAATTCTCTTTGATCTTGGAGACGTTAAAGGGTGAACAAGGTAGTCGTAAGAATACTGCCGAGAAACTCGGTATTAGTCCTAGAACGTTGCGTTACAAATTAGCGCGTATGAGGGAATCGGGTATTGATATTGATGCTGTAATCAGCGCGTGATAGCTCTTAGACGATATTATTTTCATCAGAGACGCTATTGTGTTATCGAGTTATCAATATGTAGCTACTTAGAGGTGATTCGATCCTGGCTTTTTTTAGTGCTTTTATAACTTAATGTTTTTTTCTTAATAGAAATGGTGGTTCAGTGTTCTTCAATTGCAATATTGCTTACTCAGATACCTTAATAGAAATAATAGCTATAACGTATTATCACAAATATTGTTGTTGACGCTTGACCGACTTTGAGAAGCAGTTTATTTTCAAAATATAGGGCAATGACATTCGAAGCATGGATAGCTGTTAGACAATGCGTTATCAACCATGTCGGAGGTAGCTTTAGCGATGATTGATCAGCACTATTCCGGTTCTTACGATGGCAAGATAAATATAGATCAGCAACATCTCATGTCAGGCGAGCTTGATGAGTCCGATACCGATATAGAAGAAAGTGATAAGTTAAGTGCTCGTCGTAAGATAGAAGATAAACTAGAAGAAAGGCGTTTAAAACGCTTAACCCAAGACTTTGATTTTGATGATTTATAGAACTTATCTTAAATGATTTACGGTAAGTTCTGACAATAGCCTAGCCTGATCATCAACATAGTCTATCGCTTACCAGTGTATAACGACATTGGTATAGTGGGTTTCATTATTATTAATCATAAAGAACAAATTTAGCCATACCAATTTAGCCGTAATATATGAGTTGGCTACTATCGATTGAAAGAGCAGTTGTTTTTACCTGGTTCGCGTCAGTATCTATTGTATAGCTTCAATTGAAGAGCTGGTTTCTGGAGCAATATTTGGTCCTTTCCCCATTGTTAGTTGTGTAACTCGATTGTAATACCATTATTTTTTCCTTCTTTTTCTTCAAACAGTTTATTTGGCCCATATTGTGCAACATGTTTGCTATGGATAGATTATGGGCTTAGGATTAGCCAAAATTTTGTCAAAGTCAGACTTTTGCCATTGATGAGCACACTTCGCCGTAGGTGATGACAGGGAATTGACAGAGCTGTCCCAGTCAACTGGAAACCTTCGACTTGAGTCGAATCCATTTGATGATGCGTAGCTAAAAGATAGGAGATAGTTACATGGTTGACCGAGTGGATATCAATAATGTGCTTATGCAAATGCGGCAATTAAAGATGCAGGCGCAGAGTAATCCATCGAGTGCATTTCAGGTTAGACCAACTAGCGACGTGGTGGCACCTCAGACAAAAAACCTGACTGTAGGCGCTAAACCAGTACCGGACTTTGGTGATATGTTTAGTAAAGCTATCAATAATGTTAATGCGGTGCAAAAAGAATCTGGTGCTTTGTCAAGAGCCTATGAATTAGGTGACCCGAAAGTGGATATCACACGGGTCATGATTGCGTCGCAAAAATCTTCTGTGTCATTTCAAGCACTATTGCAGGTAAGAAATAAAGTGATTAGTGCCTATGAAGAAGTAATGAATATGCCAATCTAGTCATAAATAGTCGTTTATTCTGTTAACGGAACAGTTAGAAAATAGATACAGGTAGCAATTGATGGCAGATCTTCCCGCTGAGTTAAATGATTTAGATAGCGATGTGGAAGAATCCAGTTCGGGGCAAAAAACCAAGAAGAGCCGAGCTGGAGATCTATTTGAGGGTTTCAATAACCTCAATTTAATTCGCCAAGTAAGTTTAATGACATCGTTGGCGGCGAGTGTTGCAATCGGCTTTGCTGTAGTACTGTGGAGTGCGGGAGATGAATTTAAGCCACTCTATACTAACCTTTCCAGTCTCGAGTCCGGCGAAGTTATTCAAATATTAGAAGACAATAATCTCGACTATAAAATAGACGAGCGTACCGGTGTATTATTAGTAGCTGCAGATGATGTTTATCAAGCTCGTCTAAAACTTGCTGAAGCTGAGGTTACTGGCGATAAGGCGAGTGGTTTTGAGTTACTCGATCAGGAGCAACCGTTAGGTACCAGTCAGTTTATGGAGCATACGCGTTACCGGCGCGGACTTGAGGGCGAGTTATCCCGCACAATTTCAGCGATCAATGCCGTTAAGAGTGCGAGAGTTCATCTAGCTATTCCAAAACAATCAGTTTTTGTCAGGGATGCTCGCAAACCGCGAGCGTCGGTTTTTGTTGAGGTCTATCCCGGGCGACCTATCAAACAAGAACAAATTAAAGCTATCGCTAACTTAGTGGCTTCTTCCATACCTGAATTGATGCCGAAAGAGGTGACTATAGTCGATCAGAAAGGCAATCTGCTGACGGTAAAAGATGAAAACCCCGAACTACTATTAGCTGATCAGCATTTGGAATACACAAAGAAAATCGAGGAAGAATTGCTTGATAGAATTCATGCCATATTAGAGCCGGTTGTTGGCATTGGTAACTTTAAAGCAGAAATAGCTGCTGACATTGACTTTACCCAAGTTGAACAAACAGATGAAATTTATAATCCAGATCTACCAGCAGTAAGGAGTGAAGAGACCTTGGAGGAGTTTCAGGGTTCTGAGGCCGATGCGACGGGTGTCCCCGGTGCTTTGACAAACCAGCCACCAAGTATCGGACGTACGACGGAAACGCCTGGGGTAAACAGAGATCCTAAAAATAATCACATGATTCAATCGGCAAAGAACTACGAACTTGATAGAACAATTAGCTATACTAAGCATCAAGTTGGTAATATAAAACGATTAACTGTCGCGGTGGTTGTTAACGATATAGTCAGTAAGAATGAAGCTGGAGAAGAAACACTTACCCCCTGGAGTGCTGAGGAGTTAGAAAGGTTAGAGTTGTTAGTACGAAATGTTGTTGGATTTTCCGCTATGCGCGGTGATAGTGTTAATGTTATTAATTCTACATTTATTGCTAGTGATTTTGACGCCGAAGAGATTCCATTCCATCAACAGGCATGGTTCTGGGATTTAGTAAAAATTATATCTGGTGTGATCATTGTACTGGCTTTGGTGCTAGGTCTTGCCAGGCCGGTGTTCAAGAGCTTGGTTGCTGGTGGTAGAAAGATTAGAGAAGATGAAGAGGCAAGAGAGCTGGCCGAGCTTGAAGGTGATGGTGAGCTCGATATGCTGTCAGAGGATTCAGTGACGTTGACCGGCGGCGAAAGCTTATTATTGCCGAGCCCAGAAGAGGGTTATGAACAACAGCTTAACGCAGTAAAAGGCTTGATAGCGGAAGACTCGGGTCGTGTGGCACAAGTTGTTAAAAAATGGATTGCTGAATCCCAGCCTTAAATGATAATTGATGAGATTTATTCGTTATGAATAATCCTGCCGCTCAGGGAGCGTTACCACAAGGTGTTGGTGCTACACCAGTGCCGCAAAATGCCCTTGATATTTCCAAAATAGACCAAGCAGCTATTTTGTTAATGTCTATTGGGGAAGCAGATGCAGCAGAAATACTGAAACACCTTGGGCCAAAAGAGGTACAACAGTTAGGGCACGCCATGTCGATGCTACGTAATGTTGAGCAGAAAGAAGTAGAGGCTGTGTTAGCATCTTTTCTGTCAGAAGTTCGTACCTTGACAGGTTTGGGCGTTGGTTCAGAAGGCTACATCCGTAGCATGTTGATTAGCGCTTTGGGTGAGGATAAAGCCAATGGCTTGGTAGATCGAATTGTCATGGGTGGCAGTACCACAGGCTTGGATACTTTAAAATGGATGGAGTCCCGTGCCGTAGCTGATGTTATCAGAAATGAGCATCCGCAGATTCAAGCGATAGTAATTGCCTATCTCGACCCAGACCAAGCCGCGGAGGTGCTAACCATATTCCCCGAAAAGGTCCGTCTCGATATTATTATGCGAATAGCATCGTTGGATACGGTGCAACCCGCAGCATTACAGGAGCTAAACGATATTCTTGAGAAACAGTTTACTGGTACTAATGCAGCGCAATCGAAGAGCTTGGGCGGATTTAAGACTGCTGCAGAAATTATGAATAATGTCGAATCTGCAATTGAAGCCGAACTGATGGATGCTATTAAAGAAGTGGACGAAGAGATGGGCACGCAAATTCAAGATCTTATGTTTGTCTTTGAAAACCTTAAAGACGTGGATGATCGGGGTATACAAGCCCTATTGCGAGAAGTTTCTTCTGAAATTCTTATTATTGCTCTCAAGGGTGCTGACGATGAACTACAAGAGAAGATTTTCCAGAACATGTCGAAACGTGCAGCTGAACTATTGCGAGATGACCTAGAAGCGAAGGGTCCAGTTAAGGTGAGCGAAGTTGAAGGTGCACAAAAAGAGATACTAACTATTGCACGTCGCATGGCTGACGCTGGCGAGATAGTACTGGGCGGCGGTGCTGGTGAGCAGATGCTTTAATTGTAAGTCTTCCCGACAGCTAACGGTAGACTGCATTATGCAGTATTTATTTAAGGTTGATTCGATACTATATAAAAACAATACTAGGCCGCAAAATACGACACTAAGTTAAAAGTCATTTATAAAAATAATTGTGTTATATGGCGTCGAGATAACGCAAGAATAGGCAGAGCAAAGGCAATAAAATTAAAAGGGGTAATACAAAAGCTAGTGGAAAAACCAATTATTACCGGCACGGAGGCACATGAATACCAAGTATGGCAAGTGCCCAAGTTTAGTGGCGACAACCCATCGTTTGCTACTGCTGAAAAGGAGCAGCGAGATAATGCAGCAGGGAAATTATCTGATGGTGAAATAATCGAAGAAGTTGAACTTGATGCTGTAGAACAGGAAACCTCTGTCATTTCAGTAGATGAGCTCGAACGTATTACTCAAGAGGCTTACGATGAAGGCTATCAAAAGGGGCATGAGGAAGGCAGAGAAGCTGGCTTTGCTGAAGGTAAAACAGAAGGTATAGAACAAGGGCGAGAACAAGCCTACGCAGAGACAAAAGAACAGATCGAACTTAGTATCAGTAATCTTGAGTCTGCTATTAATGATTTAGTCCAGCCTATTTCAGATCAACACAGTCGAATCGAACAATCGCTGCTTATCATCATTCAGCGATTGACTAAGGCAATAGTGGGTAGAGAACTCCTAATTGATAGCAGCCATATTATCGATATTGTTCGACGTTCTATTGCCGCGCTGCCGATAGGCGAGGACAATATTAGCATATCGTTAAACACTAAGGACTTGGAATTTTTTAGGCAAAAAGCCAGTTCTGATCTGCTTGACCGTTGCTCGTTAACTGAAGATGAGAATATGACACCCGGAGGTTGCCGGGTTATATCAAAGGATAGTCTGGTTGACAATACAGTGGAAAACAGGATTGATAAAGTATTGCATGAGTTTTCGCAAGGCGAGCTAACCGATCATACTATTGGTATGACCAATGAGCCGGGTTTGGATGATGTGGCAGATCAAGTTACCGAAAACACAAAAGAAATGTTTGAAGAGAATGTAGATAACGACGGCGTATCTGAATCAGACATTATCTCCAAGGATTCGAACGAATAAAGGGGCTGAGGTATTGTTATGGCCCGACGGCATAATTATGAGAGTTTTTTAGACAAGCTGTCTATTCGGGAAGATTATCAATGTGAAATAGATGCCTGCGGTAAAGTGACACGTGTTGTTGGCTTAACCCTCGAAGCTGTGGGGGTGAAAGTAGTTATTGGCCAACATTGTACGGTTATACTCAATGATTCCCGTGAAGTTGATACAGAAGTTGTTGGCTTTGCTGACAATAGGGTCTTTTTGATGCCGACTGCCGCAATTCAAGGTTTACACGCTGGCGCGTTGGTTCGTCCCGCGAAATGCCATAATTATTTGCTCGTTAGTGATAACCTGTTAGGCCGAGTAATTAATGGCATAGGATTGCCTCTTGATAATAAGGGGAGCATTTCGGGCGAAAAAAAGGTTCTACTTGAGCAACCACCAATAAATCCACTGGAACGAGCGCCAATTAGCGAAGTGCTAGACGTTGGCGTGCGTTCGATCAATGGTTTGCTGACGGTTGGTAAAGGTCAACGAATGGGGTTGTTTGCTGGTAGTGGCGTGGGTAAAAGTGTTTTGTTGGGTATGATGACGCGCTTTACAAAGGCAGATGTTGTGATTGTTGGCTTAGTCGGTGAACGTGGTAGAGAGGTAAGAGAATTTATTGAGCAAAATCTTGAGGAAGAAGGTTTGCAACGCGCAGTGGTTGTAGCATCCCCTGCTGATGACGCCCCGCTCATGCGATTGAGAGCTGCCTATTTGACTACGAGCTTAGCCGAATATTACCGCGACCAGGGTAAAGATGTTTTATTGCTGATGGATTCGCTAACACGCTTTGGTCAGGCGCAGCGTGAAATTGCATTGGCCATTGGTGAGCCACCAGCAACAAAGGGCTATCCGCCTTCGGTATTTTC
Organism: Pseudomonadales bacterium; assembly: GCA_028280085.1. Classification (GTDB taxonomy): domain Bacteria; phylum Pseudomonadota; class Gammaproteobacteria; order Pseudomonadales; family JANQMK01; genus JANQMK01. The sequence continues at coordinate 869 of JANQMK010000162.1, read as the reverse complement.
TAAGATACCACAGCTGGTAGAACGTGTGGGTAATGGTCGAGATGGTGGTGGTTCCATTACTGCATTTTATACTGTGCTGACCGAGGGCGACGATTTGCAAGATCCTATCGCTGACTCAGCGCGAGCTATTCTCGACGGTCACATTGTTTTGTCGCGTACCATTGCGGAAGAGGGACGGTATCCGTCAGTCGATATTGAGGCGTCCATTAGCCGAGCTATGCCTAACATTGTTGATGCTGAACACCTCAATTCGGCGCAAAGTTTTAAGCAGCTCTATTCCCGTTATCAGCAGTCTCGTGATCTCATCAGCATTGGTGCATATTCTCGAGGTAGTGACCCTGATATTGATTTAGCAATCGAGCGAATCCCTGATTTATACGCATATCTACAGCAGGGTTTAGATGATAGCTACGGATTGGATGTTAGTCGTAGCCATCTTGTAAACATTGTTAGCTCAGAGCCTAATAAGGTGGAGTCTGCAGGGTAGGAGTGTATTTTTATTCGTTAACTTAGTATTCGGTCTCTTAGTACTCGTGGCCTTAGTATTCAATATGTATTTTTGTGATGAAGAAAAAGAAATCTGAAAGATTGGCTCCTGTTCTAGAACTGGCGCAGCGAAAAGAAGATGTTGCAGCTAAACAGCTTAGTGAAGTGCTTGAAACCATGGAGCATAACAAACAGCAGTTCGATTTGTTGCAAACATATCTTGGTGATAATCAAGAACAGATCCGCGTATTGGGAAAAAGGGGAGCAATGGGGGATCAATTACAGCGGCATCAGTATTTTCTTCAGCAGCTAGAGGTTGCCATTACTCAGCAAAATGAGCGCTTGAAATTGTTAGAACAACAAGTTGATGCAGCAAAAAGAAA
>JANQMK010000217.1 GCA_028280085.1 Pseudomonadales bacterium | reverse complement strand
TATCACAACCATCTGATGTAGCCCCGTAACCCACCAGTTCTGCATAGATAGGTGCGTTGCGTTTTTGGGCGTGTGTTAATTCCTCTAATACTAAACATCCTCCGCCACCAGCAATGACGAAGCCGTCGCGATCTAGATCGTAAGCGCGTGAGGCTTTAGTAGGTTGATCATTATGCTGGGAAGAAAGTGCACCCATTGCATCAAACAACAAACTTAACGTCCAGTGCTCTTCTTCACCTCCGCCGGCAAACACAATATCTTGTTTACCTAGCTGGATTTGCTCCATCGCATTGCCGATACAGTGGGCGCTAGTAGAACAAGCGGAAGATATGGAGTAGTTGACGCCTTTAATTTTAAAAGGTGTTGCTAAGCAGGCAGATACAGTGCTGCTCATCGTTTGAGTGACTCGATAGGGTCCGACCCGTTTGATACCTCTGGCGCGCAGAATATCAGCGGCCTCAACTAAATTGTCAGTAGATGCCCCACCGGAACCCATAATGAGCCCGACACGAGGGTTAGAGATATCTTGCAGAGAAAGCTCTGCGCTGTCTAAAGCCTGTTGCATGGATAAATAGGCGAAAGCCGCAGCATCTCCCATAAAGCGGAGCACTTTTCTATCTATTAGCGGTTTAAGGTCAATGCTGATGCTGCCGGCTACGTGACTGCGAAACCCGAGTTCTTGATATTGCGGTTGAAATTGAATGCCTGAACGGCCATTTCTCAATGAATTTAATACTTCATCTTTGCTGTTACCTAGGCAAGATATAATGCCCATACCGGTGACCACAACTCTTTTCATAGTAAACCCCGTGCCGATAAATTCAGACTATTCGTCCATGTTTCCGCTTCTATGGCATTGTACTAATAACAATATTACTTGAACGACATTGTACTACAACGACCTATTTGAGCCATTATTGTAAAGAAGAAACGCACTACACTGAGCGCCAATATTATTGCACAGAAATGACAGATTATGTAGGGATCTGGATAGCGTTTTATAAATGACCATCCTTAATGATGTCAGTTATATGATAAAAAAGACCCGCGATATTAAAAAGGCTTAGTATGGGTGAACAGGCCAACCCTTAAATCCTTAGCGGTGTAGATTACATCTCCATCTACGGCTACTGTACCATCGGCGATGCCCATAACTAGCTTTCTTTCTATGACACGCTTGAGATGGATATTGTAGGTGACTAGTTTCGCTGTTGGTGTTATTTGTCCGGTAAATTTTACCTCTCCTGAACCCAATGCCCGGCCGCGTCCGGGATTGCCTTTCCAGCCGAGAAAAAAACCAACCAGTTGCCACATGGCATCTAAACCTAGACAACCGGGCATCACCGGATCACCAGGAAAATGACAGGCAAAAAACCATAAATCAGGATGAATGTCGAGTTCCGCAGTGAGTCCCCCCTTACCGTAGTCACCGCCATCGGCGGATATGTCAGTGATGCGGTCTAGCATAAGCATGTTTGGCAACGGAAGCTGAGCATTGCCTGGGCCGAACAGTTTGCCCTCGCCACACGCGATGAGTTCTTCATAGCTGAATGATTTTTGATCTGTCATAATGTCTGTCATGGCTCCACGACTAGGCTAATTAACCCAGAATGTTTAGTTGTACGTAAGTTAGTAACGAGAGTAATGCTATAAAAACCGTTGTAATGTGTACGCCTTTAGGTATTCATGGTAATATTTTGGGCGCCGATAAAAGAAAAAATTTAAAAATTTCAGTATCTTAGCATTTTTAGTGGGTTTGTCATATACATTGTGTACACTATTTGCTGCTAAGACAAAAAAGCCACAATTCTAGCGGGTCGCCTAGTGTTGTCTAGAAAAACTTTGCTTTTAGCAAATTTGTTGTTTTTATCTCGGGTTCAACTTAGTCTTGGCAGCCTAAACGGGGGAAATATTAGGCTCAAGACGAAGCCTAGAGCGACATATCTTAAATTAACCAACATGATAAGACGGCAACCACTTTTGGCCGACTACCTCTCTGCGTTATAATTTGGCCCCCTCAGATCGTCAATTGAGAGGTGTGATGATAAACACCTATTTACCTTAAGGATTAATTAATGATTAATAAATGTCTTTTTCCAGTAGCAGGCTATGGCACCCGTTTTTTGCCAGCGACTAAGTCTATGCCCAAAGAAATGTTGCCAATTGTCAATAAACCGTTAGTGCAATATGGTGTGGAAGAAGCCATTGAGGCGGGATTAAAAGAAATAGGCTTTGTTACAGGGCGTGGCAAACGCGCTATTGAAGACCATTTCGATACAAACTATGAACTGGAACACCAAATTCAAGGTACCGGCAAGGAAAAGTATCTAACGGGTATCAGAGAAATTATTGATACCGGCTCATTTTCATTTACTCGTCAGCGGGAAATGAAAGGCTTGGGAAATGCTATTTTAGTGGGAGAACGTATTGTTGGTGATGAACCTTTCGGTGTTATTTTGGCTGATGACCTTTGTTTGGAGCAGTCAGAAGGTGTAATGGCACAGATGGTGAAACTGTATAAGCAATTTCGTTGTAGTATTGTTGCGGTTGAAGAGGTGCCGGAAGATCAAATTGAAAAGTTTGGTGTGGTTGATGGTGAGTCCATTAAAGAAGGTTTGATTCGCGTTACTAATATGGTAGAGAAACCTCCGCGTAATGAAGCCCCCAGTAACTTAGCGATTATTGGGCGATATATTTTGACACCTGATATTTTTGATATTATTAGGGATACCCCACCGGGGAAAAATGGAGAAGTTCAAATTACTGATGCGTTGTTGACTCAGGCGCATGACGGTTGTGTTATGGCTTACAAATTTCGTGGTCGGCGGTTTGACTGTGGTAGTGTAGAAGGCTTTGTCAAAGCATCTAACTACGTTTTCGAAAATATCTATGCGGCGAAGTAGTAGTGTTGCCAATTGATTTGCCTCTACAAACCCCACTATTCATCTGTTAATAAAAATATGTATTGCCTAGAGGTTTTACTATGGCCATAGATCTTACTTGCTTTAAAGCCTATGACGTTCGTGGCCGTGTCCCCGATGAGTTAAACGAGGATATTGCCTATCGCATAGGTAGAGCTTATGCGACTTATTTGGGTGTGAAACGTGTTGCCATTGGTCACGATATTCGACTTACTAGCGAAAATATTAGTTCTGCTTTATGTCGAGGCTTGAGAGATAGCGGCGTGGATGTTTTTGACATTGGCAGGTGCGGTACTGAAGAAATATATTTCACGACTTTCGACCAGCAGTTAGAAGGCGGTATTGTTGTTACTGCAAGTCATAATCCAAAAGACTATAACGGGATGAAGTTTGTGCGAGAAGGGTCGAAGCCCATTAGTGGTGATACGGGTCTGAATGACATTAAGCGTTTAGCCGAACAAAATGACTTTGCACCGCCTCCAGCTGAGCGGGGTATGTACTCGGTGTTAGATGTGAAACAACGTTATATAGACCATCTACTTACTTACGTTGATGTTGAACAGTTGCAACCGCTAAAGCTTGTCGTTAATGCAGGTAATGGTGGAGCGGGTGATGTGATTGATCGGATTGAAGACGCACTGCCGTTTGAATTTATTAAGATTCACCATGATGCCGACGGAAGTTTTCCTAATGGTGTGCCTAACCCGCTATTGCAAGAGAATCGTCAGCCAACTATTGATGCTATTAGGGAGCGCCAAGCCCATTTGGGTATTGCTTGGGATGGAGACTTTGATCGTTGCTTTTTCTTTGATGAAAATGGTGATTTTATTGAAGGTTACTACATTGTGGGCCTATTGGCAGAAGCGTTTTTGTCGAAAAATGATGAACCGCAAAAGATAGTCCATGACCCTCGTTTAACCTGGAATACAATTGATATTGTCGAGTCTCATCACGGCGAATCCGTGCAAAGTAAAACGGGACATGCATTTATTAAAGAAAGAATGCGATTGGAAGACGCGGTTTATGGTGGTGAAATGAGTGCTCATCATTACTTTAAAGACTTTGCTTATTGCGATAGCGGCATGATCCCTTGGTTGCTGGTCGCCGAACTGGTTTCAAAATTAGGTAAGCCATTGTCGTCATTGGTCGCAGAGCGTCAGGCTGCTTACCCTGTTAGTGGAGAGATAAATTCCCGGATTGCAGATCCAAAGTCGGTGTTGGAAAAAGTCGAAGCCCATTACAGTGATGTAGCGAAGTCGATTGACTATACAGATGGCCTAAGTATGTCATTTGATGATTGGCGTTTCAATTTACGTATGTCTAACACTGAACCTGTTGTTCGGCTCAATGTAGAAGCTAAAGGTAATGCTAGCCTGATGGAACAACGTAAAAATGATATTCTAACCTTGATGGGTGTAGATTAAATAAGACGATGCATCGGCATGTGCATCTAAAGGGCTTGATGTTATGGGGGATATCAACCTTGTAATTGTCGCACATTATATTGTTATTGCCTGTGCTCTCCTCTTAGCGAGCTGCTCACAGCAAGACGAACAGCAGCAAGTTACTGATTCAATTTTAGAGCGCGCACAGTCCTACTTTGAACAAGGGCAATACAAGGCTGCGCTTATTGAAACCAAAAATGTTTTAGCTGCTCGAGAGTACAGTCCAGAAGCTGTATTGTTGACAGCTAAAATCTATTTGCTATTAGGTAATGTGACAGCTGTCGCGGAATTGCTAGTACCGTTAATAGAAGAAAATAATGATCTCTCCATAGAATATGGGCTGGTGCTGGCAGATTCTTATATTAAGCGAAATAAATATCGGTCGGCGTTAAATGTGGTTAACGGTCTGGCCGCTTCTTCTGATCAAAAGCTTAATAGTCAGCGAGATCTTATCCTCGGCTTGGCGTATGCCGGGTTAGGCCGTGCTCGAGAGTCTGAAAAGT
>JANQMK010000130.1 GCA_028280085.1 Pseudomonadales bacterium | reverse complement strand
TTACTATTGATTCGGCCCCTGCGCACTTGGCGGGCTGTTTGAATATACCAACCTGGACTTTACTACTGTACTATTCAGATTGGCGCTGGCAACAGCATGATTCAAATACCGTGCTTTATCCAACAATGACGCTATTTAGACAACCTAAGCCATTTGACTGGCAATCTGTTATCCATAAACTGACACAACGGTTGGATATCTTTGTCAACGAGCACGGCAGTTAATGACCCGCACTACCGATTTACTTATTTACCTATTTACATATATATGACATGATCGAAGCAGCACTTATAATCCCAGGCGGGATAAATCATAGTGACGAAAGGGCAGAAATAGTTGTTTTATTCTAATAATATGCGCGTCAGTCAACAACTCTTTACCGCGGCCTGAACGCCCGACATTAACATTTTGTTCACGATGTTGATCAATCTGGCGAACAATATTATCCAGCTCAGCACGCTGGCAGTGAATATTAATCTCCTGTAGCGAACGTAACACCGACGAAACACTATCGGCTATCAGCTCTTCATAGGTTATCCAACTTGCCAATACCATCTCCTTCGCTAGATAATCTTGCCAAGAGACATAGAAGCTGACGTACCAAGGTACAATATGGTCAATCACGAAACCGTATTTTTCCTCATCGGACATTTCCTCAAATGTATCTGGTACCCGCGCCAAATGAGCGATATGCCCATTGCAGCCATCGATATGTTCTTTCAAACTTACCACGCAGTCATATATATTACGTACCAGCAATAATGTCTTTATATTAAATCGCGCCAGTAAATGGGGTAGCGTTCGATAGCAGCGTAGATGGGAGTGGCAGACATAATCAAAGCTATTAGCCGCTGCTAAGTAACCCACATCGAGCCCTTCAACCTCGTTGGTTCGCAACGAATAGTTCAACGCTGTTTCGCTAAGAGATTGATGGCCAAGTAGTATTTCGGTCAAGCGCCGCGACGCAGATTTAGGGAAGCAAGCAATGAGGATGTGCGCTTTATCGGTTGAAAGAGGCGTAATATTATCTGTATCAGCGAGACCATATTTAGCTAAATATGCCGCATAAGTACTAACAGCACCATCGATCCAATTATTCATCACGTCCGTCACAGTGTCTATTTATCTTTAACAGTTAGTCGAGAATCTAGACATCACTTTCAGGTGTTTAATTCAGAATATATATTTGCTATAGATAGCGGAGTATTGCCGATTCGGCTGACCTGACAAGCGGCGGCAATGGAGCCTAGATAAGCACTCTGCCAAATTGATGCGCCCTTTGCCATTGCCATGGACGCCACCGCCAGTAAACAGTCACCGGCCCCCGCATTGTCCTTTGCACACGGATTAAAGGCTGGTAACCTATCTGTTTTACAGCTGTCACTACCTGGCTCAGATGCCTGAATCAGCAAACCCTCTTCGGCTAGCGTGATAATCGTATGTTCAGCCTGGGCCTTTTGTCGTAGTTTTTCCGCCAAGACCACAAGGCCGTCGTCGTTATTTTTCAACGATACGCGCGCCTCATGCTCAGTAGGCGATATGAATTTAGTGTCGGTAAAGCGCGTAATATCTCCCGTCTGAGACGAACACTGACTGTCTGCCACCATCATAATGTCACGCTTTTTACAAAAATCGGTGATTTTTCTTACTAACCGTTGGGGTAGCACGCCGTAGCTGAAATCTGAAAATACCAACAGATCAGAACTTTCCAGGACTTTGACCAGCTCCCGATAAAGGCTATTTTGCAACTGTTGACTAATTTTGTGTTGGCGCAATTGATTCACTCGAAGTAACGTTTTATTACGTGAACGATAACGCTGTTTTAAGGTAGTGGGTCTACTCTCATCGACAATAAATTCTGGTGTTACCCCAGTCTTGGCACAGATTTCTCTGACAAAATCTGCTGGCTCATCACCACCTAAAACAGAATACAGTGAGACTTGGCCCGCCCCCAAACTTTTCATATGCGCAGCCACAATGGCAGCACCGCCAATAAAACGTTCGCTTTCAATCGGCCGCACAACCAAAGTTGGATCTTCTTGTGACATGCCTAAAGGTTCACATTGGATGTATTCATCAACAATTGTATCGCCGATAACGCAGACCTTTAGCGAAGCAAAACTATCGAGCGTAGATTTCAAATCAGCTATCTGAAAATGATGGCGCTGCAAAAAGTCCATCGGTTTTGTAATCTGTGTACGATATTTTAAACTTTCCTGTTCTAACTCATATGATGAAACGGATGTTTCACCTGAACTAAATATAATTTTACCGCCGTAACTGTCTACAACCTTTTGTTCACGGTTATCCTTGAGTTCATGTTCTTTACCCTTTACCACGAAATTTGGTTGAATTTCGGTAAGAACATCCTGTAATGCGCTTTTTTCTAGCAAAAATGCATGATCTACCCATTCAAGTGCTTCAACCAGTTTCAAGCGAACGTCATCTTGAATTTGCCCTTCATCACCATCACACCGATAGACCCCAACCACCAGAACGTCACCTAACTCTTTGGCAAAACGCAACAATCTAACATGGCCGGGATGAAGCACTCGAAAAAAACCCGAGACAAATACCGCCTTGCCAGTCTTTTGTTTATCGCGAAATAACGACTGAGTGAAGCGGTTGACCGCTTGTTGCGTTTGCTTTGAGATTGACACTGTATTACGCCTCCCAACTCTATTGCGCTATTAACGCTATCTCCACACACTTGCCTTTATTGAAAGGAAGCGAGCAATGGCGAGCATTCCAGTGATGCAAGCTCGTGTTTTGACATAGCTAGCCATTGAGTAATCATATGGCCTAACATCATTTGAAAATCTTCGGCAATTTGCATATCGTCAACTTCGACATGTACCACAATATCAATTAGCTCTTTGCATAAACCACCGGAATAGCCAAGAATACCGCTAGTTACCATACCGCATCGTTGCGCTGCTTTAATAGCCTCAATGATATTTGGCGAATTACCGCTACCCGACAAGACAATCAGCAAATCACCAGACTGACCTTTTGCAGTAATCTGCTGCGCAAAAATGTCATCGTAACCCCTATCGTTAGCAAGACACGTTAATACCGCAGTATTTGCAGGCAAAGCTTCAACATTCATGTTTAAGCCGCTGCCGTAAAGTAAATCATTGGCTAGATGCATGGCATTAGCCGCACTACCACCATTACCACAAACAAAGACCCTTTTACCCATGGCATGTATATCTAACAAGACTTGAGCCAATCTTTCAGCTCCGTCCCAGTCCATCTTGTCGATTATCTTGCTAACTTTTTCGCTATATGTTTTGAAGTGAGTTGACGCTTTCATAATGATGCCATTCTTATTACGGTTGTAGATGATAATTGACTTATTTTAAGCCCGTTCAGAGCTTCATCTGAGTGACATTTTAATTTAGTTACACCATTGCGTTAAGCAATATGCTGGCCACATCCATGATACCGGTATGTAACGCTTTTGGAATAACCATTGGCGCTAAATGATCTATTTTTTATTGCAAAACTTCCTACTACCCGATGTAGCTTAGTATAAATGCACCTAGATGCTATTAATATCGGCCTCTGGTCTAAAAAATTTAAAGCTTTTCAAGCTAGGCAAAGCCTACTACGCCGAGAGAAAGTCAGATTTTATCATGATAAGAAGAGAGTCAGAGCGATATACCCCGGCAAAATAGCGACAATAAACAGACGGCTACCGTATTTTTGGTCAAACTTACTACGAGCCCAAATACTTAAACCAATCTTTGGTCGCCTCTTGGATGCTGGAAGGGTCCCACAACGGCGCTTCTTGCCAACAATCTATATGTCTTAAAATCTCTTCTATGCCGGCTTCAATGGAAACCTCTGGTTGCCAGTTCAACGCTGCTTTTATTTTGCTAATATCGGCAAAGGTACAATCTGGTTCTCCCGGCCGTTTAGGGATAGTTACCTTATCTCCACCCAATAACTCAATCAACCTATTGACAGATACG
>JANQMK010000103.1 GCA_028280085.1 Pseudomonadales bacterium | reverse complement strand
GTACGCCTAAAACCCGATCTGTCCCGTCGTCCACAATAAGCTTCATAAAGGTTTTTTCTTCACTCCCACTCAACGTGTGCTTTAAATGGCGAAAACTAGATTTATAAACTGAAACCGACTCACATTGCTCACGAGCTTGCTCTTCAGTCAAGCCAACGGTTCCAATGTTAGGTTGGCAAAAAACTGCTGTGGGAATATTTTCGTAGTCTACTTTTTGTGGCTTATCTTTAAAGAGCGTGCTCACTAAAGCCATACCTTCCGCCAACGCTACCGGCGTCAGCTCCATTCTGCCAATCAAATCACCCAAAGCATAAATTGAGTCAACGGAAGACTTGAAGTAGTCATCTACCGCGATAGTACCATTGTCATTAAAATGGATATCAACATTTTCTAAACCAACATCCTCGGTATGCGGTTTACGACCGGTAGCATAGAGTATGGTGTCAAATTCCTCTTTTTCACCGGTAGAAAATTCGGCAAGCAACTTATCGTTCGCAAGTTTTTCAACCCGCACAACTGTCGCATTAAAGCTTAGCTTCACACCTTTTTTTGTCATCTCTTCAGCGACAACCTGCCGAATATCGTTATCAAAGCCACGTAAAAACAATGGACCGCGATAAGCTTGTTTCACGTAACTTCCCAAACCGTTAAAAATCCCGGCAAATTCCACTGCAATATAGCCACCACCAACAACCAATAGCCTTTCAGGAAACTGGTCAAGATAAAAGATTTCATTTGAGCTAATAACATGTTCACAGCCAGGAAACTCAGGAATATATGGCCAACCTCCCGTGGCTAGCAAGATTTTATCGGCGCTATATACTTGGTCCTCGACTTTGACATGGTGTTCGTCAATCAGGCGGGCTCGACCTTGAATTAACGTCACGCCAGCGTTATCCAGTATACTGTGATAGATACCATTAAGGCGTTGGATTTCTGCATTCTTATTATCTCTCAGCACGGACCAATCAAAAGACGCGGTTCCCGTCTGCCAACCAAAGCCTTTCGCATCTTCAAAATCCTCGCCAAAATGAGACGCATAGACAAAGAGCTTTTTTGGTACGCAACCAACATTGACACAGGTGCCTCCTAAATAGCGGTCTTCAGCGACGGCTACCCTTGCACCTACTTGCGATGCCATCCGACTAGCTCGAACGCCTCCTGAACCAGCGCCAATGACAAAAAGATCATAGTCATAATCATTTCTTGAATTTTGATCAGAATCGGAAGAATATGAAGACAAAATAAAACTCCTATGCCATTGTTAAACACTCGGGCACCTCTGAATAATGAGAGGTGTCCTAGCCCTACCATACTGTACACCAAACCATATCGAGCGCGGGTAACACAATAAAAGCGATACCGCATCAACAATAAATCGGACGCCGTCCACTAGATAAGATTACAGATCATTGGGCAATATGGTTATGCGAAAATGAATTCTACCTAATAGTAGAAGTAATATGCCAACACTATAAAAAAAGAAAATTTTATCGTCACCGATAGCCTCAAACGGCAATCAATCCATATACCGGCTGTCTCACAGCTGGCAAAGCTATTGATTGACTAAAAATACTGCGATTAGCAATAAAGTGCGGTAACGATTACTGTTGGGCGAGTAATGAGCGGAAAGATATCAGCGTCAACATTAGTCAATTAAACAATCGTATCAATGCCGTTTATGCGATAGAGGGCTTTATCCTTCTTGGTCTTGCGGCGATCTCGACCATTACGGGTTTCAAGCGGCCACTCGAGGTTTTTTTCACTCTGTTCGCGTCGATCCTCGTGTTTTCTGCGTCTTTCCGTAAATTGCGCCTGCGCCGTCGGGGCAGAAGCATCCTCTGTCATGGTTTGGGGTCGTCCCCCACCTCTATTACGCCGAGAGAATGGCTTTAAGGTATTGATTCTAGGGAAATTGATCATACCGGCGGTACCCTTTTGTATAAACTTGAATTCATTTTCAACCAACCTTAGCTCTTCCATCGGCAGTATATAAGAAAACTTTAGCCTAAGTGAATATAATATAACCGAAATAACCGAATTATTGGGGTTTTACCACATTCTTTTAGCTGGCACTGATTAGCGGATAAAGCCCCTAACCAAACAAAGGGGATATTCAACTGCCAGCAAGCACTAGCAAGAACTTGTACCTAGCCCATCACAGTGAGATGAACTCTTTATTAGCACAGTTATTCAATATCATGTCATTTTAAAGCACGGCTCACCCCCGCGACATGTTCAACTATCAATTATCAAAGAAATAGCGCTAGGCAATGAGGGAACAATACGTGCACACCGTCAAAGATTTTTCTGTTTTCAGAACTCTCAAGCCTTTAAGACTTCACCTACCCTCTTCACAGTGGACCGCCGCATTTAACAGATAACATGCCAACAAGCCCGTCAGTGATCTGAGACTTCTAGTGCAACTAATCCTCCTCCGGCTCTCACACTTCTCGATAGATATTGTGTAGTTCGCTACACGCAATTCATTAAGTAAGTAAAAATTTACTATAGTTGTTAAAAAGTATTTTTAACCTGTTAAGTTAGTCCCGTGCTATAACTTAAGTTGGATGTATATCAAAAGCAATATTAAACGCTAACATTAGTTATAGTATCTAGTACTTATAACCTAGACTTAAGTAAGACATCTATTTCAATAGGCTTATAAATTTCAATTCACGTCATATTTAAATTTTTTTTCATAATTTTTTGTCCGGTATAGACTGTCATTACCCACCTATTAACAAGAGTAAATTCATGATTACTCTTCGCATCGATTAATTTTAGCTGGCCAAGAACTTCAAATATTAAGTTTTCAGCAAAAATAATCCGAAGCAGCTTTCAATTTTGATTGCAACTTTTTATAGAAAATAAATAATTTTTTTGCTATTTTTATTAGGAGAATCCCATATGTTCCGTAAGAAAGTCTCAATAAGAACATCAGCGGCTATAGCCGTTTTAGCAACGTCATCCGTGGCAACCAATGTCAATGCCATGGCACAACAAGTACAAGATCCGACCTATGTACCCCGCCTAATAAATGGACCTATGGGGTCAGGTCAAATCATCGCTGTTGACAGTCACCATGGTAACACGAGCGCCAAGGGCGACCCGGTAGATGGCTTTTACAAAGTCATGACAGGTGATGGCTATAGCGTAGTAGACTTTGGCTTGCCTTTTCCCACCAATGCTAGTTCAGTCCCTGGAGAAAAAAACTACGTTAATAAAGCAGACCCTAATAGCTTCCATTACGATCCAGACTACCTAGATAGTTGTTCTACACCCCAACATCTCCTGGTTGGAGATTGCGACTACTATAACCGTTTAAAGGAAGTTGACGTTCTCGTCATTGAAAACGCAGGCGGCAGTCCCGCGCAGTTTCCAGGTCCCTATCCCGTTGGTCAAGCAGAAGCCGAAGTGCTAAAATACTGGGTTGAGAATGATGGTGGCAACCTATTTTTCGTCGCCGATCACGCTCCATTTACTTACAATATCGAGGGGTTTGCAAGCGTGTTTGGTATCGAATGGCCGCAAACTGTATTTGACCCAGAGGATCTAGAATTCTCTAGTAATTTCTATGTGCCAGCCTTAGGTTATTCACTTACCGGAATAGATGCACCGGGTAGTGTTTTCGGTATAAAGCCTGGCACCGTTTGCCCTCCACCCACAAGTTTCTCTGAAAGAAAACGCTATGGCAGAGAATCAACTTGCTTTGGCATACCTGTCAGCCAACCCCTTCCATATCCGTTCAACGCCGGCACAATATATTCACAACCAATCACATCGATTGACCCACTAAGTGAAGCCGAGTACTATCCTGTAGCCGCCAACGAGTTTGGTGCAAGATTTGGTCTGCCAAATGCACTGCCGGTTGGTCGAGTCGAAACCAATGGAGGAGCCGTACTTAAAGCAATAGAAGGTGGCCACCTCGATACTCAATATACGGTTGAACCGCTATTTATGATCAATCAGGATTACCCTACCCCAAAAGATGAGAATGGTAACCTGATAACTCACCCAAATCAGCCAATCTATCCTGCGGATTATGGTCTTTCTACTGGCATAATGGCAGATTCTAATTCATGTGTTAACGGAAAACGTGGTCGCATCTACCTCGGTGGTGAAGCCGCTATGTTTTCTGCCAAAAGATACAAGTTTTCATTTCTGTTTTTCGTTTACTATCATCAATACTATGGTATGAACGTACCAACAAATGACAACGAGAATCTATTACGCAATATTATGGCTTGGCTAACCGACGATAGCTCTTGCTCTTAATATTCAAATCACCAAAAAACCACAACCCTGTTGGCAATTGCAATACCAACAGGGTTGCTAGCAAAATAACTATCTTCAGTTAACCAAACCTAGATAAAGATGATTTAAACCAACAATATCTTCACTCCGGCCCGTAGGGTTTCAATCACGTCTCGTTTACCAGACAATTGGTAGCTATCTCCGAGCTGCTGCCAGGAATTTCTTTTTAACAATGCATCAACAAACAAATGGCACATCAGCTCATCATTAAACGGATTGATAGAGTGGGACAATGTATGGCAACACAACTTCCATAACGGCACCACGCATGACTCATAATTTCGATTCTCATAAGCAAATAACTTTATATCAGTCCAATCATGATCGTCGAGCGTTACAGCTCCACCGCCTTTGCTAACGGCCATTAGTGCCGCAATGATTTCTGGTTCTACCGTTTGATACATATCACTCACTAACAATGGAAACTGCTCAGCAAACCGATAATATAGCGGATTTAGTGCAGCAATCGCAGGCTTAGAGATTAGTTTTACTAACGTTACGGCATGCAAGCCGCTAGTCTTTTCTTTACTTGAGCCCAACCGCACTGGCAAAAAACCATCTTTGTGCCAAAAACCTAATAACTCAGCACTGGCGCCAAAACAAGTGCCGATATAATCAATACGATTGGAGAGCGCCTGTTCGAAAATATAATGAAGGAGCGCTTGGCCAATACCCTGGCGCCGATAATCAGCATTTACTGCAATACGAACTATCCGATACGCGTTAAGCTTCGCTGCCGCTTCAACACCTAATTGCGCAATCAATATCTGCGGTAATAGATGACCACGCGGCCTTCGGTTACCTTTGAGTATTTCCTTACCTAAATCATCAGCCAACTGCCCTTCTTTAGCGATAACACTAACGGCCAAAATCTCATTGCCAGCCAATGCTAAAAAGATAGATAAATTAGGCCCGTCCAATAGATTACGTAAATCGCCTGGATTAGTCCGATAATGCGCCGAAACCAATAGGCGAAACAATCTTTGTAGTAGATCAGTATCTTTGACAAGCTCATCTCGATTAACTTCAACAATATTCACCGCGGCGAGACTATTTAGAGCAGAACGTTCTGTGGTTAACGATAATATAGTCGTTGAGCTCGTTTTTAGTGGAGCAATATCGCACAATAATAAACTCTGATCTATAAAACGCTCCAATGGGTCGTCTTGCGCCCATCTTATAGGCTTATGTAGCACGAGTTCTTTCCACTGTGGTGCAAGTTGATCTAAAATGGGTTGAAAGCGTAACTCGAAACCACGACCGGTACCCTCATAACCATGAGTCGTGGTGGAAAACACGATGCGGTCATAGCGACGTAACAGTGCCTGTAACATATGAGTAGGTATTGAGGCTGCTTCATCTACTAACAGTAGTTCAATATGATGCGTACTTCTCAGTAAGTCATCCGGTGCAGCATATATCAACTTTTTGCCATTCCACACCAAAGTATTGCCGTCACGTTCAACCTCTGCGTTCGCGTTTTGGGATGTCAGCAACTGTTCGCAATGTTGAAAGGCCGTCTCAGTGGAACTCATATGTGGCGAGGTGATAATAATTTTGTCACTGCCGGACTGCAGTAATTCAGCTGCTGCCCGCCCCAATGCGGCAGATTTACCCCGGCCACGGTGGGATTTTATTACTAGTGGACGTCGCTTTTTACCCCGCGCCAGCTGACAAATTTTTTCTATCGCCTGCTCTTGCTCTGGATAACTTTCTGCTATCATAGCAGTTGGCTCTCGCGAGGTAAGATACTTTAATTGCTCTAACTGACTTTCTGCCTGAGCACGCATATCAACCTTTTGATCAAAGACAATTAGATCACTGTATTGATTAACTTGATCTACCCAATATGTTAAAAAACGTCCTTCAATATCTTCTGGTAAAAACGGATGGACCGTTATATGTTGATACTCCGGGTCATGATAGGTTGGCCAATCAGATAAATGTGGGCACAAGACGATAAAAAGTCCACCGCCTCTTAACGAACCTGATAGCGCTGCAATGTGGTTAGGGTTAAAACCGGCAAAAGTATCGAATATAATGAGTTCAAATTCTTGCCCTAGAAATCTATTTATCGAATACTTATCTGCTGTAATACAGGAATGCCTTTGTCTACTTGCCTGTCCCAAGCTTACCTGTCCAAAGTACTTGTCACTGGCAAACCATAACACAGGGGAAACCTCTAAACCCAAAAGTATATTATCTGCTTCAGCACAGCACCAAGCAGGCTCGCCTGCCAAAAATATTAGCTGGCGATGGCCTAGCCTCTCACTGACCAGTTTAAATTGATGAATCAAATCTAACAAAAGCGGCTTCTCTCATATCCGGTTTTGCACAACTACGCAACGTTATTAACAACCTTAACTACTTTAATTTTAACTACTTTAACTTTAATTACTTTGACTGCTCTAAAGTCTGCCAAAATCTTGCCTAATTATTTCAATATATACCGCTAAGAGTATTAAACTTTTGATCTAAAAGCGAATTTTTTTATTTAATAAATGACGGCAAGTGCTTAATAAACATAAATGTGGCATCGATGTCAGAGCTATGATCATGCCCTATAGAGCTTGACGAATTATCGTTACATAATAATCTCAACTACCGTTGATAATCTGTCTAAAAACAGTGTAGTGAGACATAGATCCCTATTCTATACTTAATCTAAATAGCATTTCAGACTAAAGCATCAACTCACCATCGAGACCACTGATTGGGTGGTGATATCCGAGACAACGATATTTAAGGATAAGGGAGCACATATGGGTTATCGTATCCTTGTGGTCGA
>JANQMK010000088.1 GCA_028280085.1 Pseudomonadales bacterium | reverse complement strand
AAGGGCATTGCTGACAAACAGCAAGATTTAGATTTGGATGATATTAAAGAAGGGCAAGCGTTCATTCAACAGTTAATAGCCAACCGACAATATAAGCGTCTGGCTAAGCTGTGGGTAAACGGCACGGATATCGATTGGCTAGCCCATTCTAGCCAGTTGCCGATGAAACGTTTATCGGGTTTACCGACCTATCCTTTTGCGAAAGAGCGCCATTGGGTATTAATGGCACCATTAACCCTGACACGGGCTAGCTTGTCAACGCCTACCTTGTCAACACCTACTTTGTCGATCGGGCCTGCTAATCGAGCTAGCGTGATACATCCCTTGTTACATGAGAATACATCAACCCTATTTGAGCAGCGCTTTAGTTCCTATTTTACAGGCGAAGAGTTTTTTCTGGCGGATTACCGCGTGATGGAAAATATAATGTTACCCAGCGTCAGTTACCTTGAGATGGCCCGGGCCGCTGTGGAACAGGCCTTAGACGGCTTAGTAGAAAATGGTACCTTACGTTTGATGAGCCTGGTGTGGCTGCTGCCTATTACCGTGAGTGACACGGTTAAGACAGTGCATATCAGACTGGTAGGGAATAACTCCGATTCGATTAGTTTTGCTGTCTATACGCATTCGGAACAAGAAGAGGAGATATTGCATGCTCAGGGCAGTGCAGCTATCAGTAATAATGATCAAAAGGAACACCATCGCCTCAATGTTGATGCCTTGCGTGCTGAAATGACTCTCGGCGTCTTGAGCGCCAATCAGTGTTACCAGGCATTTCAAGAAATGGGTTTGAATTATGGCACGGGATTGCGAGGCATCAAAACGCTGCACTTTGGCCATAACCAAGTATTGGCTTTATTGTCTTTGCCGGCATCGGTTAACGATACTTTACAAGATTATGTATTGCATCCCAGCTTAATGGACAGCGCCTTACAGGCCGTTATTGGATTAGCCATAGACCCTGCTATGTTAGCTAAAAGTCATGATGAGGTGGCATCAAAGAGTGATGATGACGTAAAAGTCAGCTTACCACTTGCATTAGAATCGGTAGAAGTATTTGGTTGTTGTAACCAAGAGATGATTGCATGGGTACGCTATGCGGATGGTAGTTCGCCGGAGAGCGGTGAGCAAAAGCTGGATATCGATATCTGTAGCATAGAGGGTGATATCTGTGTTCGTCTGCAGGGGTTTAGTACCCGGCAGTTGGCACAGGGGGAGAATGTTGGTGTGGATGCGGAACCAATGGGCCATACTCAAGATCTGCTCACACTCGTTCCCGTGTGGAAACCTATCTTGGATAACGCCATTTCGTCGAAGGATGTTCTTTTGGAAAGCCAGCTTGTCTTAATAGGGAGTGATAAACAGTATCTGGCGTGGTTGCAACAGGATTATCCAGAGGCGCAATGGCTAACTTTACCATCGGGCACGAGTATTGAGGTGATAGAAACTCAGTTGGCAAAATATTCGCTCGATCATTTGTTGTGGATTGCCCCTGAGTCGGATGGAGCGTCTCTCATCACGCAGCAAGAAAGTGGTGTTTTACAAGTATTTCGTCTGATCAAAGCGCTATTGGCACTGGGGTATGGTAGTCAAACCCTGACGTTAACAGTGATAACCTATCACACCCAGCTGCTAGATAAGAGCGATTTTATCGAACCTACTCATGCGGGTGTGGTGGGTTTAATGGGTAGCCTAGCCAAAGAGTATCCTCAATGGCAGCTCCGTGTATTGGATATTGAAACAATAGCCTCGGTATCGGCGAAGATTTGTTTATCCCTGCCGTTCGGTGTTCAGGATAACTTATTTATCTACCGCAAATCTCACTGGTATCAACAACAACTCACACCGGTTCAACTACCGGTGGAGAATTTGCCGGTCTATCGACAAGAAGGTGTATATGTTGTCATTGGAGGTGCGGGTGGTATTGGTGAAGTCTGGAGCCGGTTTATGCTCGAGCATTATCAAGCGAATTTGGTATGGATTGGACGACGGCAACGAGACGAAAAAATTGATCAACAGCTGGGAATGCTTGCTGACAGTTATGGCAAAGCTCCCTTGTACATTGCGGCTGACGCAAGTCAGTTGGGCGATTTACAAAATGCACTTGTTGAAATCAAGAATCATTATTCCAGTATTCATGGGGTGATTCACTCCGCTATTGTGTTACAGGATCAAAGTCTATTGGCAATGGATGAAATTGGTTTTCGTGCGAGCTTGTCTGCCAAGGTTGATGTCAGTGTGGCACTGGATGCTGTATTTGGTGAGCAAGACTTGGATTTTATGCTGTTCTTTTCATCGGTTCAGTCATTCTTCAAAGCTCCAGGCCAGGCAAATTATGCGGCTGGTTGCACCTTTAAAGACAGTTTTGCGCTGTGGTTAGAGCAGCAACGTGATTATTCTGTGAAGGTCATGAACTGGGGATACTGGGGCGAAGTTGGCGTCGCTAGCGACGAATTCTATCGCATACGTATGGCTCAATTGGGTGTTGGCTCTATTACGCCTGCAGAAGGTATGAGGGCGCTGGACACCTTTTTGGCTGCTGACCATTCGCAGATAGCATTGCTTAAGGTGATTGCGCAAACTGACAAGAATAACGCGCCAGCTAAACATCAAATAAGTGATAACACCGCCAAGGAAGCGCCTACTAAATCTGCAGCTCTAGGTTCATCAACACACTTTGACTCTATGTCATCAACACACCTTGCACCTACGGCAACAACTGATGGCATGGTAAATGAGGCTGAACAATCTAAGGCTAACCAATTTGAGACATCGGCAAGTCATGTTACCGAGCAGATGATAACAGACTATGTTCATAAAGAACTGAAGCAACATATTGCGGAATCTTTAAAACTTCAGCCGGGTGCTATTGAAGCCAACCGCAGTTTCTCGGATTATGGTGTGGATTCAATTAGTGGGGTACAGTTGATTAACAACATCAATCAGCAATTCAATATTACATTACAACCCACTGTGTTAATCGATTACAGTAGCCTCAATCAATTGGCTAAGTTAATTGTTTCCCAACATGCTGATGTTATCAAACCGGACTTGCAGCGCTCATTATCTTCGCCCCCACCGGCAATGCCGCCCGCTGTTAACAATAGTGCGAAAAGTATGTTGGGATTGCGTCAGTTAGGTCCACAAGCTCAACAGAAAACAGTTGAGAGAACCAAACTTTGCAACCTAACTGTAGAGCCTGTGGCGATTATCGGTATGACTGGTCGTTTTCCTATGGCGTCGAACCTTGACGCCTTTTGGCAAAATCTCGTTGCAGGTAGGGATTGTATCAGTGAAGTGCCCAAAAACCGTTGGGATTGGCCCATGTTCCGCGATCAATTATCGCGTGAAGGGAATAATACCGATATTAAATGGGGTAGTTTTATTGATGGAATTGATGAGTTTGATCCATGGTTCTTTGAACTCACGCCACAGGAAGCGCAGTTAATGGATCCTCAGCAGCGCTTATTGATGACTGCCATATGGCAAGTGATCGAAGACGCCGGTTATAGTGCACAGAGCTTATCCGGTAGTAATACGGCTATCTATATCGGTATGGCTAGTAGCGGCTATGGCAATCTTATTGCGCAATCGAGTATAGCGGAGAACTATGTATTGAACCGTTCATTGAACTATCCATCGAACTATGCATCAATAGGAACCATGGTATCAGCGGGACCCAATAGAATGAGCTACTGGCTGAATCTTCATGGACCAAGTGAACCCATTGATACAGCCTGTTCCAGCGCGTTAGTAGCTATCCATCGAGGCGTAGAAGCCATTCGATATGGTGGTTGTCAGCATGCTATCGTGGGGGGCGTCAATGTGCTAGTGAACTCTGCCGGGCACATTGCCCTGAGTCAAGCGGGTGTGTTATGCCAAGACGGTCGTTGTAAGGCCTTTTCTGCGCAGGCTGATGGTTATGTTAGAGGTGAAGGCTTGGGGCTACTATTCCTAAAGCCGCTTGACGTAGCAGAGTCGGCTGGCGATGATATTTACGGCGTGATTCTTAGCAGTGCTGAAAATCATGGTGGTCGGGGGAATTCATTGACCACGCCGAATCCTACAGCGCAAGCACAATTATTAGAATCAGTCTATGAAAAATCGGGTATTGACCCTCGTACTGTAAGTTATATCGAGGCCCATGGAATGGGTACGCTGCTGGGCGATCTAATTGAGATCGACGGCCTGAAAACCGCATTTAGTACATTGTATGAAAAGACCGAAGCATCTACCACCATGTCGCAGAGCTTAAACTTAGGGAACTGTGGTATAGGTTCGGTAAAAAGCCATGTTGGGCATTTGTCTATGGCGTCGGGAATTGCTGGTGTAATCAAAGTCCTGCTGCAGTTGAAGCATGAAACGCTCGTAAAGAACTTGCATTGTGATGAACTGAACCCGCATATTGCTTTAGCAAACAGTCCTTTTTATGTCGTGCAAGAGAATCAACCTTGGGAGGTACTATATAGTGATAAGGACCAACCGTTGCCTCGACGTGCAGGGGTGAGTTCATTGGGTTTGAGTGGTGTGAATGCTCATATCGTGATAGAAGAGTATCCTCGAAATAGCGCTGGCGATGGCCATCAGCATGATGCCCATACCAGCGTATTGCCTGGTTTGGGTTTGTTGGTGATGTCGGCAAAGTCCTCGGAGCAATTAAGCGCCTATGCTGATCGCTTATATCATTATTTATGCGCACATCGTGATATCGATTTATCACGTTTGCTGTACACTTATCAAGTAGGTCGCGAAGCAATGCCATATCGTCTTGCTATAGAGGCACCTGATAGGGAACAACTGCTTTACAACTTAAAAGCAGCGATGGTGGGCCAATACCACAGCGGCGTCTATCAAGGCCTGGATGATAAGGAGGATAATTTAGGCCTCGGTAAATCAGAGGAAGGACAAGCGTTTATTCAGCAGTTGATGTCAAATGGCAACATCAAACAGTTAGCGAAACTGTGGGTCACCGGTACGAATATTGACTGGGAAATAGCTTATGAATCTGTACCAATAAGACGGTTGTCCGGCTTGCCATCCTACCCATTTAGTAAAGATCACTACTGGTTGCCACAGCAGAATAGTGATCTTATTGCAGAGAATGGCAATAGCTTGGAGGTGGTTAAACCGGCTTTATCAGATGATGAGTCATCTCGTGAATTGCCCTTGGATAGAACAGCTTCTCGTTTTATCTTTAGTCTAGTAGATAGTAAGCTGCCGGTGTCAACCTTATCTGCACAAGAAAAGGCGATACTATTTCTTAGGCAGACGGTCGCAGATCACGTGCTGTTGTCAATCGAGGATATAACGGCAAATCGCAGCTTTATTGAGTTGGGGCTAGATTCTATTGGCTTAGTTGCAATCTCCACTGCCCTGAACAGGCTTTTGAGAGAGCCTATCAGTGTCTCCTTGCTCTTCAAATTCCCTACCATTAATGCACTATCTGCTCATTTGGCGGAAACTTATAGTGATAAGTTTCAATATGTGCAGGTGGAAATAGGCAGTCACCTTGATGCTACGCTATCTGTTGTTGATAACTTTGTTGTTAATAACTTTGTTGTTAATAACTCTGTTGTTAATAACAATGAGGCTATCGCGCCATATGCTGCTCAACTAGCGAATTATCCGGAGTTGAAACACCTCAACCAAGTGACAGAGGGCCGGCCTGTATTCTGGTTCCATGGCGCCATGGGTGGTGTACAACCCTATTTGTCAATTGCAGCAGCGTTAACACGTCCGTTTTTTGGTATTCAAGCACGTGGCTGGATGACGGAGCACAGTCCGCTCCGCGGCATAGAAGCAATGGCAAATTACTATATAGAGGTCATGAAGTCGATCCAGCCAGAGGGTCCCTATGATCTTGGCGGATTGTCGATGGGTGGGATGATTGCTTATGAAGTCACACGCCAATTACAGGTTGTAGGAGAGAGTGTAAACTCCATTGTAATGATAGATACGGCGGATACGGATTTTTGGGCGCTGATAGAGAAGAAGAGTATCCAAGATGCGTATCTGTCGACATTGAATAGTCCTCAGCTGGCGGGTTTAGGACTACTCTCTGCAGAATCTAAGGTTGATAGAGCATGGCTTGAGGCTGGCTTGATTCACCGTAATGAGCTGGATGCCACGCTGGGAGATGAGGCGTTTCTGGATCAGTTGGTTGATAGTGCCATTAACAAAGGATTGAGGGAAAATAAACAGCAATTAAAAGATGAGCTACTAAACCAGACGTCTGTGCAGTTAACTTACCAGGCGGAGCGCTATGACATCCGCCCGTTACCCTATCCGGCTGAACTACAGTGCTTCTATTTTCAGAATAAAGGCGGCAGGTTTTTGGGTGAACTCGGACCTTACATGTGCATGGACGAAGATAGAGAGGGGGTCTTTTCGGAAGGGGTTAATTATTGGAGTTTGTGGGAACAAGAACTACCTCGGTTTAAGTTGATACCTTTGGCAGCCACCAATCATATGTTGATGTTTTTTGAGCCCGCCGTGGTTAAGTTTATTACTGATTTTTGTGAGAAGTTATATTCATCAGGAAATGATTTAGGGGAAGAAGAGGTTGCTGCCTTATTAGAGACAGACTTTTAAAAACGGCTATTGTTGAATCGCTGCCTCTAGCGCCCTCTGAAGCCTTTTATCTGGATCAGACCAAGTCGACTCAGTTGGTTGCGTTTTTACGTAAGAATGGCCTTTCTGAAAGCTAACATTCGTTGCAGGCAATTATCGAGTTAATCCGTTCTCGGCTTAGGTTGTGTTAGCTTGACGTGCGGTGATTCTGTGTACGCCGGTTTGAATCCGACCCGCGCCTCCATTTTCTTTAGTAAAATTAATTGCATAGTGTTGATCACTTTTCTGCCTCCATTATTATTTTTACTGTCGGACTTGTTTTTGTATATCTGTAAGTGTATTTCGACTGCGTTTAGTGGGTGCAATAAGGTGGTGCTTAATCACTTTCAGGCGTAAGTGGCTTGGTAATGTCAGGTTGCTCTATTTTTAGTCTTCACGGTTTGCGCACTTTATTGAATAAATTCAGCTATTAAATGTGAATGAGAATCAATACTAATAATATTTGTTCAGAATACAAGCCATCACTTATGCCTCTGACGAAAAACAATCAATACAGATCGACCACCCACTTATAAACTGCTGTAAAAAAATGCTGTTTTAGTCTAGTGATTTCTTGCGACTATAATATCAGGTAGAATGGCGTGGTTTACCTGCACGTTTTACTTATCCGGAGAGCTTTGAATGAGTTTGTATTCAGAATACATGGATGAAATCGAGACCCGTAAGAGGGATTTAGGTTTGAATCCGAAGCCTATTGATAGTGCTGAGTTGCTATCGGAGATTATTGCCCAAATCAAAGATGCCGGGCATGAACACCGCGACGACTCGCTAAAGTTCTTTATCTATAACACGCTCCCAGGCACCACCAGTGCTGCTGGTGTGAAAGCCAAGTTTCTTAAGGAAATCATTCTCGGCGAATCCGTTGTCGAGGAGATCACGCCAACTTTTGCCTTTGAGTTGCTGTCGCACATGAAGGGCGGTCCCTCTGTTGAGGTTCTTCTTGACCTGGCATTAAGTGATGACGCGACGGTAGCAGAACCGGCGGCTGAGGTGTTGAAGACGCAGGTAT
>JANQMK010000075.1 GCA_028280085.1 Pseudomonadales bacterium | reverse complement strand
CTGCTTGTGTAACATCACCGATAACAACATCTTCGCCATATACTTCTTTAAAGGCTTTTACAAATGCCTCATTATTGGGGTTGCTAAGGCTTTGAAAATATTTCATTGCGGCGTAGGCGCCTTCAATATTTTCGCCGCCGATGCCTAGAATTTCGTCTTCGGTGACAGAAATTGTTAATACCAACGGTTTTTCTTTTGTCATATCAATGCCCGCTGCCTTGAGCTGCTTGTAGAAAGCAACGTTTGACCCGCCCACTACAATGGCATAGATAACGTCAGGTTTTTTAAGTTTGATTTTATTAATGACCGAATTAAACTGGGTATGGCCAAGCGGATAGTATTCTTCGCCCACAACCTTGAGACCCAGCTTTTCAATATGTTTACGAGCTATCTTGTTAGAGGTGCGCGGCCAAATATAATCTGAGCCTAACAAAAAGAATTTTTTCGCGTCTTTCTCTTTTACCACCCAATCGATGCCGGCCAGAATCTGTTGTGTTGCCTCTTGGCCTGTATATATAACGTTAGGTGACTGTTCTAGACCCTCGTAGAAAGTAGGGTAGTACAGCATTCCGTTATATTGTTCAAAGATAGGAAGTACCGCTTTTCGGGAAGCTGATGTCCAACAGCCAAACACAGCAGCTACTTTATCATTTACCAGCAATTTTTTTGACTTTTCTGCAAAAGTGGGCCAATCGCTAGCTCCGTCTTCCTGGATATATTTTATTTTTCTGCCTAGTACGCCGCCCATTTCATTAATTTGCTTAATGGCAAGTTTTTCTGCTTGTACAGATCCGGTTTCGCTGATAGCCATAGTTCCTGTTACTGAATGTAAAATACCTACTGTGACTTCAGTATCTGTGACGGCAAGTCCTGTGGTGTTAACGGAAGCAGCGAGTGTTGAACTGATAGTGAATGCACCAAAAGCAGTCACGCAATTTCGTAGCAGTGTTTTTTTTAGTGCACTTCCAAATATTGATAGGCTGCCAATCTTGTTTCGCAATTTCGTATTCATACGTACCCTCATTGATTAGTTAGTTGAAAATGAAGATCAATTGAGTTGCGATTCGATTGATCGTTGAGTTTATTATCCAAAATCAATGCGGTAGCGGTATTCGTTCAACATCTGAGTGAGCTACGTCATTTAACGTATGGAGAAATAGCATGAGATATGGGATTTTTTTTGCTTTTATTTTTGGCTTACAGACAAGTATAATTTTTTATTCAGCGTATAAACTATTTCAGGCATATCATATATAGTGGTTGATGTGTGAGAAATTCAGGTTGCTTGTCTTGTAACGGTACATACTGGTGGTACACGGTAAGTAATATTATTTTTAGCTTGAGTGATCTTACCAGCCGAAAGCTTATTGTTTCGTATTGCCCTTAAACGTTGGCGCTAAACATTGACACTAAGTAATTAAACCGAGCAACTGAATCAAGTAATTAAGTCAAGTAACTAAGTAGTTGCCCCAGTATTTGTTTCCTTAAGTATTAGCTATCCCAATATTTGTCACTCAAATAGAGTTTAAGCGTGAGCGTAGAGCAGAAGGTATTTCTAGTTAGAAGAAATTATAACCAGTGGGTGAATAACCAGATGCTGGAGGACTACGCGTTGCGTTTTACCGCAAAAAAAGCGCGGCGTTGGTCGCCCGCTCGGGTGGCTAATACAGCGCTGGGAGCTATTTCGTTTCTTGCTCTAGAGGCTATTGGTGGCGCAATCACGATTAATTATGGCTTTCATAATGCAGCGATAGCTATTTTGTTTGTATCTGCCATTATTTTTATGGCGGGAATACCAATTTGCTACTATGCCGCTAGATGTGGTGTTGATATCGACCTGTTAACACGTGGCGCGAGCTTTGGTTACATAGGTTCAACCTTGACATCGCTAATATATGCGTCATTTACTTTTATTTTTTTTGCACTTGAGGCTGCTATTATGGCAGTAGCTCTCGAGCTATTGCTATCAATTCCGCTATTGGTAGGTTATTTTATTTGTTCTATCGTAGTCATTCCGCTGGTGACTCACGGTATTACATTTATCAGTCGCTTTCAATTGTGGACACAACCAGTTTGGATAATATTGCAGGTATTGCCATTTATTTTTATCCTCTATCATGATGCTGGTTT
The DNA here is from genome assembly GCA_028280085.1 of Pseudomonadales bacterium. Classification (GTDB taxonomy): domain Bacteria; phylum Pseudomonadota; class Gammaproteobacteria; order Pseudomonadales; family JANQMK01; genus JANQMK01. The sequence continues at coordinate 16,295 of JANQMK010000075.1, read as the reverse complement.
AGTAACAGATTGGCAGACGTTTACTGGCGCCAGGGGCGAGGTGTCATCATCTACTGATTCATCATTTAACATTATCTATTTTGGCGCAGCGGCATCGGTGCTTTTTGCTCTGATTGCACAGATAGGTGAGCAAGTGGATTACTTGCGTTTTCTACCTGAGAAAAATAGATCCAATTCTAGGCAATGGTGGTTGGCCATGTTTTTGGGCGGCCCGGGTTGGGTTATCATAGGTGGTTTAAAGCTATTTGCTGGCTCGTTTTTAGCTTATCTGCTGATTGTTAATGGTGTTGATGCTGAGGATGCTTCTGATCCAGCGAGAATGTATATCACCGCATTTAATTATGTTGTTAGCTCACCGCAGTTGGCGTTAGCATTAGCTGGTATTTTTGTATTGATCTGTCAGCTAAAAATCAATGTTACCAATGCCTATGCGGGCTCTATAGCCTGGTCTAACTTCTTTTCTCGTTTAACTCATAGTCATCCTGGCCGAGTTGTATGGCTTGTCTTTAACGTAGTTATTGCTTTGACGCTGATGGAATTGGGAGTATATCAGGCATTTGAGGGAACCCTGGGGGTGTATGCGATTGTAGCTCTTGCTTGGATGTTTAGTTTAGTAGCTGATTTAGTGATAAATAAACCGTTAGGCCTGAGTCCGCAGCAGATTGAGTTTAAGCGAGCATACTTGTATGACATCAATCCGGTTGGGGTAGGCGCAATGCTTGTCGCTAGTATTGCTGGCTTGGTTTGTTATTTTGGTTTTTTAGGCGAGAACCTGCAAGCATTGTCGCATATTGTCACAATTTTTTGTGCGTTACTATTGTCGCCTCTGATCGCTTGGGCTACCGCGGGTAAGTACTATATTGCCAGAAGCTCTGAGTTAAGTTCAGATAACGATAGTAACCTCAGATGTGTGGTCTGTCAGAACTATTACGAAGTCGAAGATATGGCTAGATGTCCCGTATACAATGGCGCAATCTGTTCACTGTGTTGCTCATTGGATGCACGTTGCGGTGATTCTTGTAAACCTGCTGCATCTCTACCTCAACAAGTAGCCCATTGGGCTTCTCACTTGTTGCCTGAGCGTCTTGTATCGTCAGTCAACCACCAGTTTGTCCAATTTACTATGTTGTTGCTATCAGTCTGCACTATTATGGGGGCGTTGCTAGCTGTTATTTACAACAATATGGTGACCGGCAATCTAGCCATAGATATGGTGTTATCAAGTACCGTTTGGAAAATATTTTTTATTTTAAGTATTGTCGCAGGTGTGATCGCTTGGCTATTTGTCTTGGCGCATAATAGTCGAGTGGTTGCGGAAGAAGAATCACGCCGACAAAATCGCTTGTTATATGAAGAAATTACCGCACATAAGATTACCGACGCAGCATTGCAAACGGCTAAGGAAAATGCCGATGCTGCGAACAATGCCAAAAGTCGTTACATTAGTGGCATTAGCCATGAGTTAAGAACACCACTTAACGCAATATTAGGCTATGCACAACTACTTTCAAATGATAGCCGGACGCCTTCGTGGATACAACAACCTATTAGCGTAATTAAACATGGTGGGGAGCATCTCGCAGACTTAATAGAAGGACTGCTCGATATTTCTAAAATCGAAGCTGGCAGGATAGAGCTTCAACGTAATAAAGTACGCTTACCTGATTTGTTACAAATGCTCGAAAGCATGTTCCGAGTACAAGCCGGACAAAAAAATATCGCGTTCGCTTATCAACAGATAAGTGAACTGCCGGAGTTTGTTGTTACTGATGAAAAACATCTGCGCCAAATACTCATTAATCTACTATCTAATGCTATAAAGTTTACGTTGGCAGGCCAGGTGACGCTAATTGCAAGTTATCGCAACCAAGTGGCTCGTTTTAGTATCATTGATACCGGTGTCGGTATTCCTGAAGAAGATTTGCAGAATATTTTTAAGCCCTTTGAGCGAGTTAGAAAACCTGGTATGCCCGCTGTATCTGGCACAGGTTTAGGTTTAACGATTACTAAATTGTTAACAGAGATGATGGGGGGAGATTTGATTATTTCTAATAATTGCCATGGTGGTGTGACTGCCGTAGTGCAAATCATGCTAGCGACGCCTGCAAAAGTAGCGACCGAGTTTGAGTCGCAGAAAACGATTTATGGTTATGCAGGAGAAAAAAAGGTGGTTACGGTAGTTGATGATGACCCTGCTCATAGAGGTCTGATTAGTGATATCTTGACGCCGCTTAATTTCTTGGTACTAGAAGCGGGCGACGCAGAGCAAGCTCTGGTAATGCATGAGGATTGCCAACCCGATATTTACTTACTTGATATCTCTATGCCAGGCATGAGCGGTTGGGAATTTTCCGGCGTGTTGCGTGACCAAGGCTATACCGAACCTATTATCATGGTTTCTGCTAATGCGGTAGAGGTAAGTAGTGAAAGAAGCGACGTTGATTTGGAACCACTATCTGATAGTGTGCATCTATCTAAACCGATTAGGATTGAACCTTTATTAGAGATGATAGGGAATCAGTTGCAACTGGAGTGGTATTACGAGCCTAATGCCAATAGAACTGATGGGATAAATGCGCGGGCGAAGGATAATTCCGAAATAACGACAGCATATACGATTGAGCATATTCCCGCAGATGCCATTGAAAGACTATTAAAACATGCACAGATAGGTTATTTGTCTGGTCTGCATAATGAGTTGAGGCGTCTAAGTGATAAAAACCTAATACATCCAGATTTAAAGGAAGAGCTTATTTCATGTGTAAATAGAGTTGATTTAACGACTCTGATTAGTCGGCTTAATAATATCGAGAATGCGGTAGAATGAAAGATACGGTTTTAATTGTAGATGATTCACCTGATACCTTGAGCATGGTAAATGCGGCGCTCGATAAGGTAGGAATAATGACACTTGTTGCATTGGAGGGTGAACAAGCGATATCAATTGCTCAACGGATGAAACCGGATATCATATTGCTAGACTGTACAATGCCAGGTATGGATGGTTTTGAAGTATGCATAAAACTGAAGCAATATCCGGAGTTGCGTTCTATTCCCATTATATTTATGACGGGATTATCAGATACGGAATATATTGTTAAAGGCTTTGAAGCGGGAGCTGTAGACTATGTCACTAAGCCGATCAATACCGCTGAACTTATTGCAAGAATACACACGCATTTAACCAATGCACGAGTGACCGATAGCGCTCAATCTGAACTGGATAACGCAGGCAAGCATTTGTTTGGTATAGATCGATTAGGTAATCTTCAGTGGTCAACTCAACAGGTTAATCAGTTGCTTGAAGAATCTCACGCGGGGGTAGACTGGCTAGAAAAAGATTTTAAACATATGATAATAAAATGGCTGGAAAACTCACCGCCGGTGGGCACCGTTTTTTCGTTAGCTGCGCCGAAGCAGGCGCTTCGACTCGTATATCACGGCTCGCAAAAAAACCGAGAACATGTTTTTGGTTTACTTGAGGCTGATTCTGCGCAAGAGGTCACTATTCTAAAAGACAAACTAAAATTGACAGCGCGTGAAGCAGAGGTACTACTTTGGGTTTCTAGAGGCAAAACTAATAGAGAAATTGCGGCGATACTAGATGCAAGTCCGAGAACTATCAATAAACATACGGAAAATATTTACGGTAAACTAAATGTTGATAACCGTACTGCTGCAACGGCAAAAGCGTTGAGTGTCATATTCACTTGACGGCCCCGTCGCCTAATTGCTTTGGCGTTTGCATGAGGTGGCGACGGTGAATTTGCGTTTTAGGGCGAGCGTTGAAATGCAGGTATGGTTAGGTTTTGTACTCGCATAGCTGATAGAGATAAGATGTAAGAAATGTAAATGGTTAAGCGCTAATGACCAACTTAACGAGTATCCGACTGACGTAGTGGGAGAGAATGGTAGCAACGGGTGGGTTCGAACCACCGACCCCAGCATTATGAATGCTGTGCTCTAACCAGCTGAGCTACGTTGCCACTGTTGCGGGTGTTGTGAGCACCGAATATAAGAGGATGAGTAGGTGCTGAAAACGAGCGCGAATTATTTCGATTTATACCCATATTGTCAATACTTTTTTGTATAATAAGTAAACGGTTAAACCGATGTTAAACATTAAAACGAAAATGAATGACATCACCATCTTGCACAATATAGTCTTTGCCTTCTAAACGCCAGCGGCCAGCGTCTTTAGCGCCCTGTTCACCCTGGTGCTGAATGTAATCGTCGTAGGCTACAATTTCCGCACGGATAAAGCCCTTTTCAAAGTCGGTATGAATAACCCCGGCCGCTTGTGGTGCCGTTGCGCCAATTTTAACGGTCCAGGCACGCACCTCTTTCGGCCCGGCGGTAAAATAGGTTTGTAAGCCAAGTAATTGATAGCCAGCTCGAATAACCCGGTCTAAACCTGGTTCATCCATACCTAAGTCAGCTAAAAATTCCGTCCGCTCTTCATCATCTAGTTCGGCAATTTCAGCTTCCAGTTTATTACATATGGGCACCACAACAGCACCTTCGGCGGCAGCGATAGCTTCAACTGTTGCTAGATGCGGGTTGCTGTCAAAGCCGTCTTCATCAACGTTGGCAATATACATGGTGGGCTTGGTGGTTAATAAATGTAGCCGCTTAGTCAGTACTTGTTGCTCTTCGGTGAGTTCTAGGGTCCGCACGGGTTTTACTTCATTGAGATGAGCAAGAATCTTTTCCAACAGTTCTTTGAGTATCTTAGCTTCCTTCTCGCCGCTCTTGGCTTGTTTGGTGATTTTTTGCAGCTGCTTTTCAACGCTTTCCATATCGGCTAACACTAATTCGGTGTTAATGACCTCAATGTCGGCTTTAGGATCAATATGATTGGACACATGAACAATGTTTTCATCCTCAAAACACCGCACTACATGAGCAATGGCGTCCGTTTGGCGAATATTAGCGAGAAACTGATTGCCAAGCCCCTCACCTTTAGAGGCGCCGGCGACTAGGCCTGCTATATCGACAAATTCCATGCTGGTTGGAATAATCTTTTCTGGATTAACAAGGGCAGCCAGTTTGCTTAAGCGAGGGTCTGGCATGGGCACGACGCCAGTATTGGGTTCAATGGTACAAAACGGAAAATTCTCAGCACCAATGCCGGCTTTAGTCAGTGCATTAAACAGTGTTGACTTACCTACGTTGGGTAGACCTACTATGCCACAGTTGAAACCCATATCCTTACCTATGTAACTATTCTTATGTAGTTATTGTATCGTTCTTACTATATATTGTTCTTACTGTATTTACTGCTGTTGGGCATTATGCTTTAAATGAATGAAGTTGGTTCATTGCCGGTGACCATTTCCCTGTTACCGTTTCTGGCATGATGCGAATAGCCTCGTCAATAACAGCTGCAGTGGCTGTTTGTTCAGATGAGGTAGCCCGTTTTAGCACGTAGTTAGCAACCTGATTAGCCGAACCTGGATGGCCTATACCAATTCTAAGTCGCGCGAAGTCTTTGTTGTTGCCAAGCGAGCTGATAATGTCTCGCAAACCGTTGTGTCCACCATGGCCACCACCGAATTTTAATCGAGCTGTACCCGGTTCAATATCAAGTTCATCATGCGCTATGAGAATGGCAGCTGGCGATAACTTAAAAAAGTTTGCTATGGCCGATATTGCTTGGCCGCTGCGATTCATAAAGGTTGTCGGTATGATAAGACGAACATCGTGTCCTTCAATATTGATTTTACCTGTTAAGCCGTAAAATTTTGTATCTAACTTGAGAGAGCTATTGTAGCGGTGGGCGAGCTGAGTAACAAAATCTGCCCCAGCATTATGCCGAGTACCTTCGTACTCGGCACCTGGATTGCCCAATCCTGCTATAAGCTGAATAGGCGTATCCATCATTAAAGCTAACTCCCGTTATGCAACAGCTTTCTCTTAACTATCGCCGTCTGCATCGCCAGCGCTTTCGCCATCTGCCGCTTGGCCCCCCTTAGGAGCAATGACTGAAACAGCTGGTAGGTCGTGATCTGCGCCCTGTTGTAGAGCGGTAGCAGTAACACCTTCGGGTAATTCAATATCTGATATATGTACGATTTGACCAGATTTAATGTCTTGCATGTCGACTTCAATGTATTTTGGTAACTTGCTGGGTAGGCAAGTCACTTCTAATAATTTCATACTATGACTAATCCGGCCGCCTTGCATCTTGACACCATAGCAGTTGGCTTCATTAATAAAATGTAATGGGATACGTTGTGATATGGGTTTGTCATCACTGACTCGCAGGAAATCTGCATGCATAATGATGGCTTTTGCGGGATGCCGTTGTAAGTCTTTTAGTACGACAAGTTCCTCGCTATTTTTCCCATCGATATTCAAGTTAATCAGCTGTGAAAAAAATGCCTCATCTTCAGTTGCTTTGATGATATCTTTGTGCATCAAAGTTAGTGATTGAGGGGGTTTGTTACCGCCATATACGATGGCTGGAATTTTTTCAGCAATACGACGCAGGCGGCGGCTCGCACCTTTCCCCTTGTCGGTACGTGCTTCGGCATTTAAAGTAATAGTAGACATTGCCTTGCTCCTAGTTAATGTTAATGCGGTGACTTGTCTGCGACCGACTGGTAACCGCTTTTCTTTTTACCCTTAATTACCTGTAACTTTATTTCACCAGGTATTAAGGATAGGTGTCTGTCAAACATAGCACTTAATTAAACAAGTTGCTTAATAAAATGCAGCGCGTAATGGAATACAACATGTCATAAAACCTAGATGCATCACTAAATATCGAACTAATCAAACATAGCACTGAGTGACTCTTCGTTACTAACTCGACGCATTGCTTCGGCAATCAGTTTCGATATGGTCAACAAGCGGATTTTACTGCATGTTTTTGCTTGGTCATCAAGTGGAATAGTGTCTGTCACCACCAGCGAGTCAAGATCAGATTGATTGATGTTATCTATTGCATTGCCAGATAACACCGCGTGAGTACAGTAAGCGTGGACAGCTTTGGCGCCATTCTCTTTTAATGCACTGGCAGCTTTACACAGCGTACCTGCAGTATCGACCATATCATCGACAATGATACATGTGCGATTGGCAACGTCACCGATAATATGCATGACTTGGGCATCGTTTGCTTTCGGTCGTCGCTTATCGATAATAGCTAAATCTGAGTCATTTATTTGCTTAGCCATGGCGCGCGCGCGCACAACGCCGCCAATATCAGGTGACACTACCACAAGGTCTTCGTAGTTTTGGCGTTCAATGTCGTCAAGTAGAATTGGCGAACCGTAAACGTTGTCGACCGCGACATTGAAGAAGCCTTGAATTTGTTCAGCGTGTAAATCAACGGTCAGAACCCTGTCAACGCCAACCGCTGACATCATCTCTGCTACCACCTTGGCGGTGATAGGTACGCGAGCTGACCTAACTCGCCGATCTTGTCTGGCATAACCGAAGTAAGGTATCACAGCAGTAATACGATGAGAGGATGCGCGCCTTAGGGCGTCTATTATCACAATGAGTTCCATCAAGTTATCATTGGTGGGCGCGCAGGTAGATTGGACCACGAAGACATCTTTGCCTCGCACATTTTCATTAATTTCCACCATGACTTCACCGTCGGAGAATTGGCCAACATCAGCTTCACCTAGTGGTATGTGAAGCGATGTGGCAATCTTTTTTGCTAAATCGGGATTAGCATTGCCAGTGAAAATCATCATCTTAGACATTCGAATACCCTAATTTTACTGTTTTCCAACGTAGTTTTTTTAAACTACGGCACCTTAAGTGTCATAAGTGCGTTTATATAACTAGTAAAAACAATAGTATGTTGCATCCCTAGAGACAAAAAAGCGAGCCTTTGGCTCGCTTGCGCTGTTTATGGCTGGGGCGGCAGGATTCGAACCTACGCATGCTGGGATCAAAACCCAGTGCCTTACCGCTTGGCGACGCCCCATCTAGTCTGAACATAATTGAATCAATACTGTTAGAGTTGCGCAACGATAGGAGAATGGTTGATTCCTCTAGCTACAAACCCTCCAAATTGGTTAGGCCGTTGGTCAAACACCATTATAGCCTCTTTTCGCGAGGGAAACTGGGCAAAAACACACCCTCCGGTTCCTGTCATCTGAGCTGAACTAAACCGATTGAGCCAGCTTAAGGCCTCCGCCACCTCGGGATAAAGACGCTCAACAACAGGCTGACAGTCGTTTTTACCACCCTGATCCAGAAAGGCCGGTATTGTGATCGGTCGTGTGTCCCGTGTCAAATCTTTCTGTGAAAATACGCTTGCGGTCGAAACTTGGCAGTCAGGTGCCAGTACACAGTACCAAACTTCATCTAGTTCAAGGGGTTGCAGGTTTTCACCAACACCTTCAGCCCAGGCGGTTTTGCCCTGAATAAAGACAGGTACGTCGGCCCCTAAAGCGAGGCCAATCTTGGATAATTCATGCACGCTCAAACCGGTTGACCATAGGTGGTTCAGGGCCAGTAGAGTGGTGGCTGCATTAGAGCTACCACCACCAATACCACCACCGATGGGTAGGCGCTTCTCGATGGTAATATCAATACCTCGGGTACAGTTTGAAACGTCTCTTAATGCTTCTGCAGCTTTTATGATCAGGTTGTCTTTTGGTTGAATGTGAGAGAACGTTGGTTCGAGTGAAATCAAACTATCATCGCGCAGTGAAAAATGCATATCATCGCCATAATCCAGCAACTGAAAAACGGTTTGCAGCTCGTGGTAACCATCTTTGCGTTTGCCTAGTATATGCAAAAACAAGTTAAGTTTGGCTGGCGAAACCAGGCTGAGGGAAGTTCTATTATTCATAAAAGTGGCCGTAGCGTTAGTCGGCAAATGAGTTAGTTATCCACTCTTGTATGATGAACGTTAGGTTTAGGCTGTCGGCCTGGGCTGCGATTTTACCTGGTAAACCTTCGCTGTTATAGCGGGAAAAGTGTAGCTCCCAGCCCATTTGCGCCAAGCTGGTAATTTGGTTTATATCATTGCGGCGGATGTGTGTAATGGGCTCAGATGGCGCTGTTTGTCCCTGTATCCAATACAATAGCTGGGGCAATGGTAAATCCCAGCCAAAGTGACGAAAAAAAACGGCTCGCGCATCTGTTTCGATAATATCTTGCTGGCCTGCTTGGCGTAGCATGACTTGGCCAGCTGCTTTACCTTCGATGACCGCGGCACCCTGCCCGAGTGGGCCTGATAGATTGATTGTAAAGGTTTGATTTTTTTGCTGCCAATATAAGTAAACTGAACCGGTCTTTTGCGGCGATTTAAAACCAAGCTTACCTCGCACTGCCCAGCAATTTAATGTATCTGGTTTTGCATGCTGCAGGCAGTCTAGCGCGGGTTGATTTGTTAAATGTGAACAGCCAGTAAAGGCAAGCGTCACAAAAAACAACATAATACAAAAAAATGGTTTGGTTTTATTCATTAATATGAGATCTAATAAATCTCCATATTTTAACATAGCGCCGTTTTTAGCACAGTGCTGTTTTTAACATATTACCATTTTTAACACAGTACTGATTTTAACATAGTACTGGTTTTAACATAGCACCGCTGGCTTTACTGGGTTTTAACCTGTTCTAATAATTCTGCGATGTCTTCTTCGGGCACAAGACGTTTGATAGCCTCTGGAATAATTTTGCTATTGGGATTGAGCTGCAGGCCTTGCCTCCAGACTTTTTTGGCTTCATTGTATTGTTTGACAGACCAAAGTACTTCGCCGAGATGAGCAGCAACTTCATGGTCTGGGAATTCTGCGAAGGCCGTACGTAGCCTGAGTAGTGACGCTTCGTAATTGCCTAACCGAAACTCAACCCAACCCATACTGTCGATAATAGCTGGGTCATTGGGCCGGATACTCAGCGCTTTTTCTATCAGAGCTTTTGCTTCTTGGTAACGATCGGTCTTGTTTGCTAGAGTATAACCGAGCGCATTCAAAGCGTCGGCATTGTTTGGGTTCGTTGAGAGGATAACGCGTAGATCTCTTTCTACGGCGTCGATATCATTCATCTGTTCGGATACCATCGAGCGGGCATACAGCAAGGTTGAGTCCGTTGAATTTGCTGCTAGCGCCGTAGTTAATTGGTTGTAGGCGAGCTGATGATGATCAAATTCAATTAATAACTCAGCCTCTAACAAATAGAGGCGAGATCGATGTTGAGGTAGCTGGTGTTTGACCTTACTAAAGTGATCAGCATAACGGGTTAAATCATTGCGCTTTAATAAAATCTTGCCGTGACGTGTTAAGGCTGCAAAAACATCGGGTTCGCCATCGACTTTTTCATAATGTGCCAGAGCGTTGTCTAATCGTTTTTCTTCTTCAGCGATAGTGCCCAAGTAATAATTGGCGGCACTAGTCAGTTTGTTTATTTCCAGCAGCTTTTCGAATAGCTGCTTTGCTTGCTCGAGCGAGCCATTATCTTTTTTTATCAGGGCTAATGATAACATCAAGTTCGGGTTGTTAGGTGATTTTGACAATAATAGCGTAAATTGTTCTTCTGCTTTCTTGCCATCGAAATTCGATAGAAACCGGGCATATTGCATGCGAATACGATCGTTTTTCGGATCATGCCGCAGCGCTTTTTCTAATATTTTAATGGCATCAGGTCGTTTGTCTAACCGGTCAAGTAAGTTGGCGACTAATATTGTTGCCTGAAAATTATGATCCTCCAGTTTTAGTGCTTGTTTGGCGTATGCTAGTGCGGCCTCGTTTTTACGTTCGCTTTGTAGTAGTAGTGCTTTGCTAAGCAATAAAGGGAGATTGTCCGGATACAAGATCAGTAATTTGTCGATGTGCTTGTGGTATTTGTCGCGGTTTGCCGGGTTGGCTTTGGTTGCAATTAATGTGATTGATTGAGATTGAACTTCAGCGCCTTTTGCTAGTAAGAGCTCAATTTTATGTGCCGCTTCTTCAAGTCTGTCTGCTTTTGCCAGTTGAATGGCGGCAATATGTTGGGCTTCAGTGTTGTCAGGTGATATATCAGCCCATAACAATGACGCATCTAGAGCAGCTTGTTCGGCTTTTAGGTAACGGGCTATTTGAGTGGCCCGCGCAGCAACATTAGGGTCGCGGGTTTGGTGGGCTTGTTGCATGTAGTTGCCCAAAAATATGTCATAGCGTTTGCGTTGCCCGGCTATTTCCGCCACTAACAAAGAATACAGTGTTTGGGTTGGAAATGGGCGGGTGCTGGCTTCTTTTTTGGGCTTGACGGCCGTGACATTCTCTTGCGCCGCGCTGTCGTTGGTATTTGGTGTTGCAGCGCATGCTGACAGCAAAGCCAGTGTAAATAATAGCAATAAGGATTTAATTGTGGTCATCATCTTGTTCGAGGAATTGGCATCCTTGGCGGTGTTGTTTAAGCCTCGGCTAGCCGATTACGATTAAGTCGACTAGTTATTAGACTATGGTTGTAGATTTTGCTCGGCCTTGGACTACCGATGGCTCATACTTCCCTGGTTTATCTTTGTGCAAAACGGCATTAGAGTCGATTTGAATCACAAGGTTTCTGGTATGCCGTCGTTTGTGATCATTAATTAAATGATGTGAGACGTGCGTTTCCTTAAATTCTAGCAGATGGAGAGTCCCAACGTGTTGAATTGCGCCTAAAATGAAAAGATTTTGCGATCAACCATTGTATCTTGTGGTGACAATCATCAAAATTGGCCCAGCCGTTGCTAAGACGAGAGTGATATCTGTTCAGTGGGTGTATGTTTAGTGTTAAGTTGGAGACTTTAGTTAGTGAGCGTAAGCGTACTAGAGAGCAACCTGCTATTTTTAAAGAGTTTCTGTCTCGCAAGCGTATGACACCGAAGTGAGTCAACCATGAGCATTATGACTTTAGGCATCAACCATCGATCGGCGTCGCTGGACGTTAGAGAGCAGGTTGCTTTTGCGCCTGAGCAAATGGTGACCGCATTAAATGCTGCCTGTGCGGCTATCGGCTGCACTGAATTGGTGATTTTATCAACGTGTAACAGAACTGAGTTAATAGCGGCCTTTGACGGTCGTCATCAAGAATTTAATGGTGCTGTTCCTCTGTTGCAGTGGCTGTCTGATTACCATCGTGTTGTGATTGATGAGTTAGAACACTGCAGTTATGTCTATAGGGATTTGGAAGTTGTCCGCCATATGATTAACGTTGCTAGTGGTCTCGATTCAATGGTATTAGGTGAGCCGCAAATCTTTGGGCAACTTAAATCTGCTTACGCAGTTGCTCAGGAGGCGAAGACCGTTGGCAGTGACTTATCTCGGGTTTTTCAACATGTCTTTAGCACCGCTAAAAAAGTTCGTACAGACACGGCGATTGGTGAGAATCCGGTATCCGTTGCCTTTGCTGCTGTGCAATTGGCAAAGCATATTTTTGCCGACTTGAGCCAGAGCAAAGCACTGTTGATTGGTGCTGGAGAAACAATTGAACTGGTAGCTAGGCATCTGCGCGAAAACGGGGTGAGTAGTGTTGTGGTAGCGAATAGAACGCTTGGTAGAGCGGAGCAATTGGCCAATCAGTTTAATGCTGAAGCCATTTTACTGTCTGATGTGCCGGCTTACCTGCTTGAAGCGGATATCGTCATTTCTTCCACAGCTAGTCAGTTGCCAATTTTAGGTAAAGGGGCGGTCGAACAAGCGCTTAAACATCGTCGTCATCGACCAATCTTTATGGTAGATATCGCTGTGCCTCGGGATATCGAGGCACAGGTTGGCGAATTGGCTGATATCTATCTTTACACTATTGATGATCTAAAAGAAGTTATTGATGAAAACTTAAAATCCCGTGCTAATGAAGTCCGCCGTGCTGACGAAATTATTAATCACGGTGTACAACAGTTTGATCGCCAGAATCGCGCGTTAAGTGCGATAGATATTATGAAAGCCTATCGCAGTAAGTCCGAGCAAACGCGTGATGAAGAAATTCAAAAGGCTAAGAGGCTACTAGAAAAAGGCAATGATCCTGAACAAGTAATGGTGTCACTGGCTAGATCGTTGACTAATAAGTTGATCCATGCGCCAAGCATTAAGTTGAAAGAAGCCGGAGCGAATGGTGATACAGTACTAGTAGATTGGTCGAAACAGTTACTGGACTTAACCGAAGAAGATATCAATCAGAATGAGAAGTTATGAAACAGTCAATCCAACTAAAACTAGATAACTTAAGGGATCGCTATGAAGAAATATCGGCATTGCTGAGTGATTCAGAAGTCATCGCTGATCAGGAGAAATTCCGCAGTCTATCCAAGGAATATGCTGAACTTGAGCCCGTAGTAAAAACTTTTACCTCTTACCAACAGACATTGGACGATATTGAAGAAGCTAAAAAGCTGTTAAAAGATAGTGACCCTGATATGCGAGAGATGGGTCAAGAAGAGCTTAAAACGGCGGAAGTTCGCTGTGAAGCATTGGAACTGGAACTGCAAAAGCTGCTATTACCGAAGGACCCTAACGATGGCCATAATGTCTTTTTAGAAATTAGGGCAGGTACAGGTGGCGATGAGGCTGCAATTTTTTCGGGTGACCTATTTCGTATGTATAGCCGTTATGCAGAGCGCTGCGGTTGGCGGGTAGAAGTTATCAGTGAGCGCGAAGGAGAACATGGTGGGTATAAAGAAATTATTACTCGAATTGCCGGCGACGCAGTGTATTCAAAATTAAAGTTTGAATCGGGCGCCCATCGTGTTCAGCGTGTGCCGGAGACAGAGTCACAAGGCCGCGTACATACGTCTGCTTGTACTGTAGCTGTGATGCCCGAAGTTGACGATATTGATGAAATTAATATTGATAAAAGTGATTTGCGTATCGATACCTTCAGAGCATCGGGTGCCGGTGGGCAGCATGTCAATAAAACTGATTCAGCTATTCGCATTACTCATCTGCCAACAGGTGTAGTAGTTGAGTGTCAAGACGAGCGGTCTCAACACAAAAATAAAGCGAAAGCAATGGCCTTGTTACAGGCGAAACTGTTATCTTCCGCGCAAAATCAGCTAGCTCAGGAGCAGGCGAGTGAGCGCAAAAGCTTGGTGGGTAGCGGTGATCGTTCTGAGCGTATTCGGACGTACAACTATCCGCAAGGTAGGATTACCGATCACCGGATTAATCTAACACTATATCGTTTGCCTGAAGTTATTGAAGGTGAACTTGGAGCTGTGGTGCAGCCGCTCATTAATGAATATCAGGCGGACTTGCTGGCGCAAATGGGCGATTGATCGAATTCTTTTGTTTTGAGCCATCTTGCTGTGTGGTCATTACGGTCGATCAATGCCATTGCGTTTAGCCTGAAGACCTCGCTGGCGATATTACTGGTCAGTGTAAATTATTTATCTTGTTATCTGTACTTTGTGACAATTTAACGTTGTGAAAATCCATGCCGACCATTTCTCAACTACTGCAATTAGCAGATCAGCTAGACAGTCATTCTGCTCGACTCGATATTGAGTTATTATTGGCTGATGTGCTTGGGCAAAACAGAGCCTATCTTTTTACCTGGCCTGATAAAACACTGTCATCGGACCAACTCAGTCAATTTTACCGGCATTTCGAGCGCCGCAAAAGTGGTGAGCCCATCGCTTATATTATAGGTCGACAGGGTTTTTGGTCATTAGAATTAGACGTTAATAGCGCCACATTAATTCCTAGACCTGAAACAGAGCTGGTTGTTGAAACCGCCTTACAATTGTTCTCCTCAGAGACTCACCTGCGAGTTTTGGATTTGGGGACCGGTACGGGAGCTATTGCTTTAGCATTGGCTTACGAACAGCCTCAGTGGTATATTTATGGGGTAGATATTTCAGCATCTGCTATCGCCTTAGCAGAGCGCAATAAATTGAAATCGTCGCTGTCAAACTGCTGTTTTTACCAAGGCAGCTGGTTTGACAGCTTAGCAGATCACGCGACCTTACCCTCTACGTATCACCTTGTTGTCAGTAATCCACCTTATATTGCGGCGGGAGATGAGCATCTACAAGTAGGGGATATTCGTTACGAGCCAAAGCAGGCGTTAATTGCAGATGCTGATGGCTTGGCTGATCTTGCGGAAATTGTTGCGCGTAGTGTTCAGTTTTTGTTGTCTTCTGGTTGGCTTGTTGTTGAGCATGGCTATGATCAAGGTGAACAGGTAAGGCAGCTTTTTGTTAATGCCGGTTTTAGTGCAATAGAAACAAAAAGAGATTTAGCTGGTCTAGAGAGAGTAACCTTGGGCCAATTAGTCTGATGCAATGAAATATTAATTTCGTGCAATTTGGCGCAGTAAGATGTGGTGCCCTAGCAAAGAAAAAATGTAAATTGAAAGATTGATAATGCCAATGAATGATGACCAGTTGTTAAGATATAGCCGGCAGATTATGTTGCCAGAGATTGATATTGCCGGCCAGGAAAGCTTATTGAATACTAGGGTCTTAATCGTTGGGCTAGGTGGATTGGGATGTCCTGTTGCGTTGTATTTAGCTGCTGCGGGAGTGGGACACTTGATATTAGCGGATTTTGATAACGTTGATCTGAGTAACTTACAACGTCAGATTGCCCATACCATGATGGACATCGATAAGCCCAAAACGGAATCAGTTAAACAATCGATTAATGCGATGAATTCGGATGTTAACGTCGAGTGTTTGCAGCGAAAATTGGACGCGAAATCCCTGAGTCGGGCGGTTGCCGCCGCTGATATTGTTGTTGACTGTTCAGATAATTTTGCGACTCGGTTTGCTGTTAACCGATATTGCTGTACCAATCGAGTGCCTTTAGTTTCGGGCGCTGCCATTAGATGGGAAGGCCAGGTGATAGCATTTGATTTTCGGCATTCATGTAGTCCTTGTTACCAGTGCCTATACGCGGGTGGTGAAGATGAAAACCTCAGTTGTTCCGAGAGCGGCGTGTTAGCACCGCTAGTTGGGGTTATCGGCTCAATTCAGGCAATCGAGGTGATAAAATTGATTACCCAGGCTGGTACGGCGCTAGTCAATAGGTTGCAGATTCTAGATGCTAAAACCATGGAATGGCGTCAACTAAATTTGCGCCAAAGTACTGATTGTCCAGTCTGCGGTTCTTAAATGAATCTATTACATAGATTAGGGTGATTTGACACTTTTTAGGTGTAATAGTTATTGCCAAGTCATTTTTTATATATCATTTCCATTAATGGCAACCTATAGTTTATAGCCAGCATATCCTTGATTATCTTTTGCTTAGGTGATTTGCGGTTTTGGTGAAGTTTTTTGCTAAAATTAAAAGAGGTTAAGTATTTGCGAGGTTGTTATGAAGGTCATTACTATTGATCATCTAAAGCGTTTGATTGAT
>JANQMK010000006.1 GCA_028280085.1 Pseudomonadales bacterium | reverse complement strand
CTGGCCATCCAAGCAAAATTTATCGAGAAAGGTGAAAGAAACAGGCGCCGTCTTGTCATCAGCATCGAGCGTATAGCGACAACGAGTAATGGTCGATAGTCCCCCGATACCCCAGCCCTTGCCAAGACGGCCAAGACCATTACTGCCGTTGTAGTTTAAGCTAATTTGAGGGGCGACACCGGCAGTAGCTGGGGCGGTAGCGATGGGTAGCTTATAGGTAGCCTGGCCGGATTCATTGACTTTGAATTCTCCGGCCACAGAGCCCGGTATGATGTTATTGAGCACTAACGCCAATGCAGCACTATCCATCTCTGAATAGCTGTCTACCGCACCACTGGCATCCGAAAATAGCACATAGGCAACGTGATTCTCAGTTTCAACCAGCATATCATCCCGACCATCGTGGTTGATATCCGTTAAGGTGACCTGACCCTCTATATTGAGATTAGGGCGCTGTAAGTTGTAGGTATAAAGGTCTTCACCATAGAAATTCTCAATGAGCCTGGGCGAGGAATGAGCACGGCCTTTAAAGGTCACCGCAGGGTTATTGATATCATCACTCCGGACGAGAACATCCGTCACACCATCGCCATTGAGATCACCAAAATGTATATTACTGTTATCAACACGCGTCAATCCATACTCGGCGATTTGTGTATCGGTGAGCGCCAACCCTACCGGCTGGCTATATTTATAGGCATTAGAAGACCAGTGTTGATAGGAGACAACACTGTGGCCAATAGCGGGTATTTGGATGGGTGTAACAATATCATCATCTAACAGCAATAAACCTGGTTTAGCATGCAGGTAAAGGTCAGCCCGGCCATTACCATCCATATCACCGACATAAAACTCATAGTTGTCATGGCTAAACTCAACAGCCCGAGCGCCTACTGCAACGCCCAACATTAATAACAATGTTAACCACTTTACCATAACATCTTTCACAACACGCCCCTTCGTTTTTACAAACAAACGTCTATTGATGGCTTATATCACTATTATAACTATTGACAGCTACGGTTTATTTGCCGCCTACTTGCTGCCCCGCCATGTTATTTTTCTGACGTCTTACTTAAGCATCAGATAATCATCGCCCCACTGGCCCAGCATAGCCGTTGGATTAGGGCCGGTAGAACAGAGGCCGTGTCTAATATCAACTTTTGTCTTACCAGAAATTGCCGTCATCGCAATAGATAAATACTCATCCTTTTGGGAATACGAATCAAGCACGATTAAACTACAAGGCAAATCAGTGCCTTTAATTACCATGGTACCATCCGCGTAAACAAGGACTGAATCCAATGAAACATTCGGCGTATCTTGTTGCGCAGCCAATAAAAAAGATGAAAACAACGTAAAACTTAAAAACATGAAAATGACTTTCATCATATACTCCTTAGATATACAGCATGTTAATCATTCAATAAATACTATTTAGTTACTCGCCTGTTCGCCGGTGGCACTCAACATAGCTCGGTACTTATTAATAATTTCTGCATCATCTTCTTCGCCAATACCAACCACAACAGCCTTTACTGCCTGCTTGCCCGGCGAGGCACAGGGTGCAGAATCATTTGTAACAACTTTAACAGACTTCTTATTGGCCTGCGCATCAAGCAATGCATGATAGATATTCGCGCCACCAGCTGAACCAGACGAGAAGCTAAAGCGTTTGGCGCCCGCGCAAGTAAATAAACTTTTATTGGCTCCACGCACACCAAAAGTTACCGTATCTGAATTGAGGGCCACACGAATAGTGCCGACCGTGCCTTTAATGGTCGCCCCATGGGATACAACAGCAGTACTGATCATCAGCATGCCTGCGATTGTTTTGATAGTTTTAATCATTATGGTACCTCTTTTGTAGTCTTTTTTTGTAGTCCTTGCAATTAAATTAAGCGCTGTACATTGTGCATTTCAAGTTGTGCGTTAATTTTTAAAACACGTTAATGTGTTGTAACACCAAATTTTGGTAAACAACATTCTCTATAGACAACAGCCCGTTAATGTTATGAGACTAAGCCGATAACATTAACAATAAGTTATTTAAAACAGCAGATAATAGATGAAATAAAAACAATAACGCCAAGCTGCGACAAACCCCTCATCCTCACAACCCCTTGACGATACAATCTAAAGTTTATCGTTGATATAACACTCTGATAAGAAACACCGCGATAGCAAGCAACAACAATTACTGCAAAACCACGACCGCTATTTATTATTATTTTATTACATCGTTTTATTATACAACCAGCCATCAATTTACATCTCTACTGACTTCACTAACGAGAAAAGCAAACTAATAATACATAATGTTATTTCACACCACAACCGCTTAAACAATAAAGCGGCGAGTTAAAAACGCAAAAAAAAAATTTAAAAAAAATACTTTTTCATCAAACAACTCCCACTAGGAGTAAAAAATTTATTCTATTCGCCTTTTTTTTCATTATTGAGAAATCGCTTCTGCAATTTGGGAATAGCAACAATATATTAAAGTTTTTTATTTAACTTTTCTGATGCAGTAAATCATCTTCACTCGATAGCAATTTTGACAATGACGCCCTTTTAAAACTTATTTCAGAGTAAATTTTTTTGGCCAAGGTTACATAGCTTTGCCAAGGTTACATAGCAGAAATTGATGACACGAATCATGTATTTAACGCAAGCTGTTTGGTCATGGACCAGCACTAGAGGACCGACGTAGTATAAACTTTCGTAGCATCAACTTTCGCAGCGTTAACCTTTCTGAGCACTAGATGCAGACCGTACCAAGAGAGGCAATAAGAGAGGTAATTTAACCGCGCTAGAATATCTGACAAAAGAACATTCTCTTGTGATTATGGTTAGCAGTAGAGATAGACAGATAAAGCAGATAAGACATATAGCTTTAGCCAGTCTATTCTAGCTAAAGCTTTTACGTTAAGGCTATTAGGTTGATAAACTCTCGATTATCTTTTCCAATCCGCTGCGCCACGATGTTTGCCCGATCTCTGGAAAAGCCTCGTTAAACCGCTGACAATTTAGTTCGGAGTTAGCAGGCCTTTGAGCCGGTGTGGGATATTCCTGGGTAGTGATACCATTAACAATCGGCATCTGACTCAATAGCCCTTGGCTAACCGCTTGTTCAAAAATAGCTATGGCAAAACCATGCCAGGTAACCACACCTTCACCACAGAAATGATAAGTTCCCCAAGGTAACGAACCACCTTGTCGAAAGCGATCTGCTATCATAAGTAATGCCCGCGCAATATCACCCGCAAAGGTTGGACAACCCTTTTGATCAGCGACCACATTGAGTTCATCTCGTTCTCGCCCAAGACGAATCATGGTCTTGACAAAGTTAGCCCCTTCAATGCCAAAAACCCAACTTGTCCTTAACGTAATGTATTGGTCAAGCAGCTCTTGCACAAAACGCTCACCGGCATATTTCGTTTTACCATAATTCCCTAACGGCGATACCGAGTCGGCCTCAATATAAGCTGATGACTTGTCACCGGCAAACACATAATCGGTAGATATATGCAATAAAGGAATGTTAATCTGAGTCGCCGCCGTGGCCAAATTTTTTGGCCCTAGCGCATTAATGGCATAAGCTTGTTCTTGTTGCTGTTCAGCCTTATCAACAGCGGTGTAGGCTGCGGCATTTATAATTATCTCTGGCGCCTGAGCCACCACAAAATCTGTCACGGCCTCGGCGTTAGTAATGTCTAACTCTTGACGATCCGTTTTAATGATATCAAAACCAAACTCTGCCGCCCGTTGCGATAGCTCCCAGCCAACCTGGCCATTGGCGCCCGTAATAAGTACTTTCATAACTTAAGGCTGTTTCCTTTTATGCAACTAATTAAGTTAACGCTTTAGATCTTTTAACCGTGGTAGAGCAAGATCTTTTTCTGATAATTGGGGGGAAGCAATTGGCCAATCAATCCCGATATCTGGATCATTCCAAATAATACCGCCCTCATCTTCTGGCGCATAAATTTCTGTGCATTTATATTGAAAGTCAGCAACATCGGACAACACCAAAAAACCATGGGCGTACCCCGGCGGCACATAAAACTGCCTGTGGTTTTCCGCACTTAAAGTAACACCAACATATTCACCATAGGTGGGAGAATTCATATCGATGTCGACCGCCACATCGTAGACTTCTCCTTGACTGACACGGACGAGTTTACCCTGAGGCTTAGTTCTTTGAAAATGCAAACCGCGCAATACGCCTTGAGTAGACCTTGAATGGTTATCCTGTACGAAGCGCTCTGCAATACCTATTTGTTGATATCGAGGCTCATGGTAAGTTTCTAAAAAAAAGCCGCGATGATCGCCGAACACCTTAGGTTCAATAATTAGCACGCCAGGCAATTTAGTTTCAATAACATTCATGACCGAAATCCACTGTAACAACTACCACCTTGATGTTAAACACCAGCACTCCACTCTAAATCGTGAAACCGTAAAATATCCATCAAATACTCACCATAGCCACTTTTAACCAAGGGACGCGCTAACGCTTTCAGTTGTTCCGAATCTATCCACTTCATGCGCCACGCCACTTCTTCAGGACAGGCTATTTTTAAACTTTGGCGATGCTCGAGGGTTTGCACAAACTGGCTGGCCTCTAGCAACGAATCGTGCGTACCGGTATCCAACCATGCCATACCTCGCCCCATAACCTCTACCCGTAACATACCCAGTTCTAGATAGCGCTTATTAACATCGGTGATTTCTAGTTCGCCTCGCAAAGACGGTTTAATGTCTTCAGCGATATCGACAACCCTATTGTCGTAAAAATATAAGCCCGTCACAGCATAACGAGATTTAGGTTGTAGTGGCTTTTCTTCGAGGCTTAAGGCGGCACCGGCATTGTCAAACTCGATGACACCAAATCGCTCCGGGTCTTTGACTGGATAGGCAAATACTTTGGCACCAGAGGCTAAATTGGCTGCCTCTCTTAATGAAGCCGAAAAATCTCTGCCAAAAAATATATTATCACCCAGGATGAGAGAAACGCTGTCATCTTGAATGAAATCTTTACCAATAATAAACGCCTGTGCAAGTCCATCCGGCTTAGCCTGCACCGCATATTGCAAGCTGATACCCCATTGACTACCATCACCAAGTAATTGTTCAAACCGCGGCGTGTCTTGCGGTGTCGATATAAGCAGTATGTCTCTAATGCCCGCTAACATGAGTGTCGTTAACGGATAGTAAACCATGGGTTTATCATAAACAGGTAACAATTGTTTTGAAACGGCTAACGTCACCGGATGCAGCCTGGTACCTGACCCGCCAGCTAATATAATCCCCTTCATACCATACTACCTCCTAACTCATTAGTCGCAGAACGGATAGACATCCGCTATCGATCAACATCGTTGTGGTCTAGATTGCCCATTTTTAAGTACGAAGTTCCTGTTAACGTATTAGCTTGTTAAACCAAGCCTATTTCGTTGATAACTGCCGTCCTGTACACGCCGACACCAGGCTAAATTGTCGAGATACCACTTAACGGTTTTTTCTATGCCGGATTCAAATGTTTCTTTGGGTTGCCAACCTAGCGTATGCTTGATTTTCGTGGCATCAATCGCATAGCGTTTATCATGACCAGGGCGATCTTCTACGTGAGTAATCAGTGATTTAAACGATTGAATAGATTCCGGTTTGTTCTCAACTAACTGATCCAGCAACTCACAAATCGCATTGACTACGTCGATGTTCTTTTTCTCATTATGTCCACCGATATTATAGGTTTCGCCAATCTTTCCCTGCTGCAGAACGCAATACAGCGCCACGGCATGGTCTTCTACATAAAGCCAATCGCGCACCTGATCACCCTTGCCATAGATAGGCAGGGCCTTACCTTCAAGCGCATTTAATATAACCAATGGAATCAGTTTTTCGGGGTAGTGATAAGGCCCATAATTATTGGAGCAATTGGTCATTAATGTCGGTAACCCAAATGTTTCGCGCCACGCCCTAACAAAATGATCCGAGGCTGCCTTGCTAGCTGAATAAGGCGAATTCGGTTGATACTGATGGTCTTCTGTAAAGAGCCCAGTTGGCCCCAACGTACCATAAACCTCATCGGTTGATATATGGTGAAATCGAAATCGATCTTTCTTATCCCCAGCGAGCCGCTGCCAATAGGCCAAACTTGCTTCTAATAATGTAAATGTGCCAACAACGTTGGTTTCAACAAAAGCGCTGGGACCATCGATAGACCGATCAACATGGGATTCAGCGGCTAAATGCATCACAACATCGGGTTGATGCTGCTTGAATACTCTATCCAAAGCCTGGCGATGACATATATCGACTTGCTCAAACGCATACCTTTCATTGGCAGACACTGTTGCTAAGGTTTCTAAATTACCGGCATAGGTCAGCTTGTCTACATTAACAATATGATCTTGCGTGCACCCAATAATGTGCCGAATAACCGCTGAGCCAATAAAGCCCGCACCACCTGTTACCAGTATCTTCATGTTAGGTTTTTCTCTCAAATACAATAATACGTTACTGCTAGCTACCTGCTATGTGTAAAGGCCACACGATAGGAATAATGATTAAAGCGGTCGCTGCAACGATAATACTCAGTGGAGCGCCAAAACGCACAAAGTCCATAAAACGATAACCACCCGGCCCGTAGACCATTAAGTTAGTTTGATAACCAATGGGAGAAATAAAACTGGCGGAAGCGGCAACCATAATAGCTACGGCAAACGGCACCAAGTTAAGCCCCATAGACTCAACGAATTGGGAGATAATAGAAAAGACCAAGACAGCTGCCGCCATATTTGTAATTAGCTCTGTCAGCAGCACTGTCAAGGCATATACCAGAACTAGCAACATCAAAGGCGTCATCTGAGGCATAGCAAAAAAAGTATTTGCTATCTGCAGGCCAATGCCGGTCTTCTCAATAGCATAACTAAAGCTTAATGCCGACGCGAGAACTAATAAAACACGATAATCAATAGCTTTGCTTACTTTATCCAAATGACAACAACCCGTCAGTATCATCGCGGCCGTTGCTAACATCGCGGCATGCAAAATGGTGACTAAACCAGACGCAGCCAAAACAACCATCGCCAGCACGCAAGCCCAGGCTATCCACGCTTTGTCAAATTTCGGTGCCATGGAGTCTTTCACTAGATTAAGCAAGAGAAAATCACGCGAATGACGATGTATTTCTACAAAAGAGGAATGTCCTTCAAGCAACAAGGTATCAGAAGGTTTTAAAACAATATCACCAACTTTTTTTGATATACGTTCACCATAACGCGACACAGCCAATACCGCAGCATCATAGTGATTCCTGAAATGGCCGTCACGAATTGTTGTCCCCGCTAAGGGGTTCTCGCGCGACACCACGGCTTCAATAAAACAACGTTCGCCATGCGCGCCGCCCAAACCAAAGATAGGGTTGTCCGCTGGCACCAAGCCACGATATTTGCGCAAATCAGCGATGGATTCAGGAATGCCAGTAAATACCAATCGATCGCCAACCAACAATTCTAATTCCGGCGTAACAGGCGCAATAACCGATTTACCTCGGTAAACCTCCACTAAATACAAGCCGGCCAAGCTACGTAAACCAGCTTCAGCGACGGAACGATTAATCAGTTCACATCCCTGTTGTATCACCATTTCTACAGTATACTCTTTGGTATTTTTAAAGGCTTCGGTAGTGCCGCCGCGCGCTGGTAACAGCCATCGCCCCACAACAATGATATACACAATACCCACCAACACGCAGGGCACGCCGACCCACGCCAAATCAAAAAACTTTAGCCCCTCGATGTCGTGGTCAATCAGCATGTTATTGACCACAACATTTGTGCTTGTGCCAATAATGGTACATGTTCCCCCAAGAATAGCGGAGTAACTTAACGGAATTAATAATTTTGATGGTGGCACCCCACGACTGGATGCCCACTCCCGAATGGCCGGTAAAAATGTTGCAACCACTGGCGTATTATTTAAAAAGGCACTCATCGCCCCCACCACAGACATCATTCTCAGTTGGGTTTTCCACAAACCGCCCTCGCTATTCAATAGCGTTCTGACCAAAGCATGGATGCCACCAGTGTCTCGAACGCCTTGTGCGACTATATAAAGCAAGCCAACGGTAACCAGGCCCTCATTAGCAAAGCCTTTAATAGCTTCGCCGGCACCAAGCACACCACAGGACACTAAAACCAGCACCCCCATCAGCAGGACAACGTCAGCAGCAAAGTGGGTAAAAATCAATGCCAATAAACAGGTGCCTATAACACCTAAAACTAAATAGGGTTCCATGAATTATATTATTTTATCCAATTATGATCTTTACCAAACTAAGTTAGGTAAGGAAAAGACAGCACAAGCCTGTTCATATCTAAGTCTGCACATATTTAAGTACGCCCATATTTATCTTCAAATCTGACAATATCATCTTCACCCAAATAGCTACCAGATTGCACTTCTATCATTTCCAGTGGTATCACACCGGGGTTTTCCAAACAGTGCATAACTCCGAGGGGAATATAAGTTGATTCATTTTCGCTAATCAGCAACTGTTCTTCACCTTTAGTCACTAATGCAGTGCCTTTCACCACTATCCAATGCTCAGCGCGGTGGTGATGCATCTGGACCGACAGTTTGGCGCCGGGATAGACCACTATGCGTTTTGCTTGATGGCGCTCGCCTTTATCAACTGAATCGTAGTAACCCCAAGGCCGATAAACTTTGCGGTGCCAGCGCGCCTCTGGTCTATCCAGCTCATGTAATTGCGCCACTACTTGCTTCACTTCTTGTACGCGATGCTTTGGTGCCACCATGACAGCATCATCCGTTTCAACAATGACCAAGTCTTCTACGCCAATTGCGGCAACTAGTTTATTCTCGGCGTGTAAATAGGAATTTTTCGTATCATAGGTCAGAATATCCCCGCATGTGGCATTACCGTCCTTATCTTTGCGACAAACCTCCCATAGCGCTGACCAAGAACCAATGTCATTCCAACCCGCATCTAAGGACACCAACGCCGCACTTGCCGTTTTTTCCATCACAGCGTAATCAATAGAATTTTCGGGACAGGCTGCAAAGGCGTCTTTATCAAGCCGGATAAAATCCAAATCAGTTTTAGCGCCGTCTAATGCATCGCGACAGGCCGCCAATATATCTGGTTCGTACTTTTCGAGTTCCTCTAAAAATTGTGACGCTTTAAAAATAAACATGCCGCTATTCCAGTAATACCCTTCGTCAACATAGTGTTGCGCCATAGATAAGCTTGGCTTTTCAACAAAGGCTTTC
>JANQMK010000004.1 GCA_028280085.1 Pseudomonadales bacterium | reverse complement strand
CATGGTATACACACCACGCTCAAGCCCTTCGCCAAAGCCAAGTAATATCACCACCATAAAGATACCCCAAAAAACGCCAAACGCAGTCAGTAGGGTACGCGTGCGATGCCGAAATGCACTTAGGACTATCTGGCGCCACTCTTCAATAAAATTCACACTACTACCTGACCATCTCTAACAAAAACAACACGGTTAGCTGATTGAGCTACATCATCAGCATGGGTTACCATCACCACGCTGGCGCCTTCTTTATGCAATTTAGAAAGCAGTGACATTATTTCTCTAGATGTCGCACTGTCTAACGCCCCCGTCGGCTCGTCAGCAAAAATTACCTGCGGCTCGGTTACCAACGCACGCGCAATGGCGACCCGCTGACATTGACCGCCAGACAGCTGGGCCGGGCGATGAGACGCTCGCTCTGCTAAATCTACATAAGATAAAAACTGCCTAGCTCGTCGTTCTCGCTCTGCTAAAGTCATCTTGCGATACGTTAATGGCAAAGCAACATTTTCTAATGCGCTTAAAAAGGGTAATAAATTAAAGGACTGAAAAACAAAACCAAACATTTGATTACGAATTTCAGCGGCCTGGGTTGTATTCAATTCAGCTACCGATCTGCCCGCAAGGCAGTAAGTACCGCTGTCAAAACCATCTAATATGCCCAATACATTCAACAAAGTGGATTTACCCGAGCCTGAAGGTCCCATAATTGCTACAAATTCGCCCTCTTTAATATCGAGTGATATATGCTTTAGCACGGGTAATAACTGACTGTCACTGCGATAAGATTTGCTAAGATTTTTGAGGGTTATAATAGGCGGTTTCACACGGAATTCATCCAATTTGCAGCAAACAGTAACTTTTCCGCTGGGGCCGGGCGCAAGACACGCCACCACTAAACAAAAGAGTTGATAAATGTACATGCTGTGATAACAGCGGTATAGGTAAGCCTGCCAGGTTACAATCGCAATGAGGCCCACGGCTTCACAAAGGCTCGTTAGAAATGAATAGTAATGGTTATTATTCGACGGATCAATACGATCACATTGAATTAGAATGAAACGACGGCCATGGTGTTAAGTGTAAGTATTTAAGAACGCCTGGGTTTGAGGCGCCAAGAAATGAAGGTATAATAACCTGAAAAATAATCAGAGATATCCAGTTTACGTGCTTGTTGCTGACATTCTTGTTTAAATGCCTTGCCAACTTAAGCTAAATGCCCAGTTAAACTAATACTGGACAAAGTAAGTGGATCCTTATGGCACCGTTCCGGTTATAATGTATGCAAAATTTAGTTGAAGTAGACTGTGATGTATGCGGTAGTAACAAATCAAAGCAGCTAATGGCGTTGCTCGGTAGCGCCTATCACCAATGCACTACGTGTGGTTTAATCTACTCCAAATGGATAGCTGCTAATTACGACCACGTCAATGAAACCGCCTTTACCCAACAACTCGATAAATATGCGGCAAAGGTAGACAAAAAAAACCGGCGCTATAAGAAACGACTTAAACGCTTCGACCGCTACAAGACTGATGGCAATTTTCTCGAATTCGGCTGCAACGCTGGCGCAATGTTGGTCGCAGCTAGAGATGCAGGCTGGCATGTTAAAGGGGTTGATCTATCAGCTAGTGCTTCAACCTACGCGCGCGAGCAACTCGGTTTAGACGTACACACCGGGACCGTTGAGTCAGCCAACTACCCAGACGATTTTTTTGACGTAATCTATAACAATGCAACACTGGAACATGTCCAGCACCCACTCTCCACATTAAAGGAATGCGCACGGATACTAAAACCTGGCGGTGTCCTTTATACCAACACAGTTAACTGGGACAGCTATACACGAAAAATACTCGGTGCTAATTGGTTGCTTATAAACCCTATCAATCATATCCATCTATTTACACCTGCAAATGTTAAGACATTATGTGAATACAGTGGCTTGAAACACTTAAAGACCTGGACTACCGGCGCGCGAGTTCAAGCAAATGCCGCGGATTCTAATTTTAGAACCCCATGGTATCTCAATCTTATGAAAGGGCCTTTGTCAATGATGACTCGATTAACAAAGAAAGGCGATTCGATTGAATTTCTCGCTACCAAACTGTGACTGCGGCGACAAACACCACCGATACAATTACTGTTGAGTTGAAAGGCACATTGACATGATATATGACCTAGCTTGACGTGCAGTGATTAAACCAGTTAGCCCAGAAATTAGTTAAGATTATTATGTAACTTTTGGCAAACATATCGGTCCAATGTCCATTTAATTGCAGGTGTAAAATCCGAGGTCGTAGTACAATGTATAAGGTTCAGTCTATGAGAATTTTCCGCTCAATTGCAGCCTTAGTTTTCAGTATAATTGCTGTAACATTATCAGGCTGTGAACAACAAACTTTTGATAAATTGACCCTGACCGGTTCAAGTACCTTAGCACCTTTGGTCATGGAGTTGGGACAAGCCTTTGAAAAACGCAACCCTGGCACACGAATAGACGTGCAAACCGGCGGTTCATCAAGAGGCATCGCTGATACACGAGCCGGCTTGGCATCGATCGGCATGGTATCTCGTTCACTTAAATCCTCAGAAAACGACTTGTTTTCTCATACTATCGCCTTTGATGGCATTACACCTATTATAAACAAGGCCAATCCTATCAAGGCGCTGAATGATCAACAGATTATTGCAATATATACTGGCAAAATTAAAAATTGGCAGGCTGTAGGCGGTCCAGACCAAGCCATTACCGTTGTCAACAAAGCAGAAGGACGTTCAACATTGGAGCTGTTTCTAAAACACTTCCAGCTAGACAACCGAGATATCACTGCTGATGTAATCATTGGCGACAATCAGCAAGGCATAAAAACGATAGCCGGTAATCCATGGGCCATCGGCTATGTGTCGATTGGGAGCGCAGAGTATGAAGAGCGACGCGGTAGTCCGATAAAACTGCTTGGCATTGGTGGAGTGAAAGCCAGCACCACAGCGGTAAAACAAGGCAATTATCCACTGTCACGCTCACTCAATTTAGTTACCTTAGGGACACCACAGGGCCTTACTCAATCATTCATCGAATTTACTCAGTCACCACAAGCCGCCGCTATTGTTGAACAACATTATTTTATTCCTATCGATGCGAACTAGTCCAACATTTCAATACAACTTGCAATTTACTGCGCTATTATCGGCGAGTGTTCTGCTATTTATCCTATATTTTGTAGGACGTGAAAGCATACCTCTCATCAACGAAGTCGGTATTAGCGCATTTTTTGCGGATAACGGCTGGTATCCATTGGAAGGACAATATGGCCTAGCACCAATGTTAGTGGGCAGCTTACTCGTTGCATTAGGTGCCATAATGATAGCGACACCCTTAGGTATCATCGCCGCCGTATTTGGCCAATACTATGCACCGCTTCCCTTGGCAAAAATATATCAAGCCACCATCGAACTATTAGCCGGCATACCCTCAGTTATCTTTGGTTTTTGGGGACTTATTGTATTAGTCCCTTGGATCAATCGAATAGCACCACCCGGAGCCAGCATGCTGGCGGGCATTATTGTGTTGGCTATGATGGTTCTACCACTCGTCATCCTAACGACAGCAAATGCATTAACAAGAGTTCCACCAACCTATCTACGCAGCGCCCAGGCACTAGGTCTGTCACGCTGGGGAATTATCTATCGTATTGCCTTGCCCATTGCCATGCCAGGCATTCTGTCGGGAGTCGTGCTACAAAGCGGGCGAGCACTGGGCGAAACCATGGCTGTTATGATGGTAACGGGCAACGTCGTTCAGCTACCTGATAGCTTATTTCAACCAATACGCACATTGACAGCTAATATCGCCTTAGAAATGGCTTATGCTGTCGGAGATCACCGCATTGCACTGTTTGTTAGCGGTTTACTGCTACTGATCATCACAATTACTTTAGTTGTTATGGCACACTATTTAAAGGCCAGACGCTATGGTCAGTAATATTAAATCCAAATACGCTGCAAATGAACTCAATCTCAATAAGGCTAAGTTCAAGCACAACATAATTGCTCTAGCGATTTGGAGCACCGCTTTACTCACAGTGAGTTTGCCGCTAATGATGCTCTGGACAATTGGTGTCGAGGGCTTCCCACAATTGTCGCTACAGTTTCTCCTTACCGAACCAACCCATGCGGGACGCAGTGGCGGCATTTTGCCTATGCTAATATCAACACTTTGGATCTTATGTATTTGTTTGGTCACTGTTGTTCCCATCGGTTTAGGTTGTGCACTCTATCTCAGTGAATGTGTAACAGCTGACAGTACAATAGGGCGTATCGTCGGTTTAAGCTTAGATGTATTAAGTGGCGTACCGTCTATAGTATTTGGATTATTTGGCTATGCGGTGTTTGCCATTCAGCTTGGTCTTGGTTTCTCCATTCTGTCTGGTGGGTTGAGCTTAGCCTGTATGGTACTGCCGCTATTTATTCGTACCACCGAACAGGCATTGCGCGCATGTCCGACGGCCTATCGACGCGCGGCCGAAGCGCTAGACTTGAGTTTGTTTGCCTTCGTGGCTCGTATTCTATTGCCTTCTGCTGCCAGTAACATTGCGATTGCCTTTATCATTAGTACCGGTCGCGCCTTGGCTGAAACGGCAGTACTGATTTTTACGGCGGGCTACGTTACTCGTATACCGTCTCATTGGTCTGACTCTGGACGCGCGCTATCGGTCCACATTTATGACCTATCTATGAACGTGCCGGGCGGCCAACCTAACGCGGCTGCAACAGCCGTGGTTCTAATGCTACTGATCATAGTCATCAACCTAGTCGCCCATAGGTTGTCTAAACGCTGGCAACTACTAGAATAATGCAGATACCGGAAAAAACTATGTATGATGAAATCAGTAAAATAAGTGCGCTTGAAAGTGATCAAACAGAGAAACTGCACAACAAGCAAGCTATATTACCACCGTCAACTAAACCAAGCGCAGAGCGTATTACCGCACCGCCAGTTTCACTGACTAATGTCTCTGTCCGATACAACGACCTTATCGCCATTGAGCAGGCCAACCTAGACGTCCCAGCAGGACAAATTACAGCATTGGTAGGACCATCTGGCTGTGGCAAAAGTAGCTTGCTTTCGACTATAAATCGCATGACTGATACCATCCCGGGTTGTCATGTCAGTGGCGAAATTTGGGTGGGTGACAAGAATATCTTGCACACCAGTACCGATCTGTCTTACTTAAGACGACAAGTCGGCATGGTATTTCAACAACCCAACCCATTCCCCCTATCCATTGAAGAAAACATCCGTTTTCCTTTAAAAGAACATGGTATCCGAGACAAAGCAACTGTTAATCACATGATAGAAAGTGTACTAACGCAGGTTGGACTTTGGCCAGAAGTCAACAGCCGTCTGAAACAGAACGCCCTGCGCTTATCAGGTGGCCAACAACAGCGGCTATGTATTGCCCGCTGTTTAGCCCTAAAACCTAGCGTCATTCTGTTTGACGAACCTTGTAGCGCTTTAGATCCTCTTGCGTCAGCTACTGTGGAAGAACTCATTAAACAACTGACACCCACCTACACTGTGCTCATGGTTACCCATAATCTCGCCCAAGCGCGCCGTATCGCTGATCATATCGCCGTATGTTGGATGCAATCCGGCTGTGGCTGTATTATTGAGAGCGGGGACACTGAATCGATCTTTGAACGTCCTATACATCCTATTACACGTGCATTTTGTCAAGGTGATAAGGGGTAACAAATGACAATAACTACGCAAAGCACAACTCATTTAGTGCGGTCTGCTACCAGCCAGAGCCCCACGATAAATTGGAGTCAACTGTACCATCACCGTAAAAGCGTACAAAAGAAATTTCCCAAGATATGGGATGTACCCATTAAAAAACGCTATCACCAGGTGATTACCGAGAGATGCCAAGCTATTGATTCACTGTTAGAACTGGGAGCAGGACAACGTCATCTTTTACCCTTGTTAAAAAAACATTACCCCGCTATTAACTACAAGAGTTTCGATATAGACCAGACTAATAAGCATGACTTCTATAGCTTAGATGCTATTACCGGTGAATACGATGTAGTCTGCATGTTTGAAGTTATCGAACATATCAGCCCAACATTAGCTCTCGACACCCTAACTACGGCATTTGCACACCTAAAACCAGGTGGCATCATCTTTGTTACCACCCCCAATACGTTTAACCCACCCGAATATTTAAGAGATGCCACCCATATAACCCCTTGGTGTTACGATGAACTTGGGGCCATTATTCAACATGCAGAGTTTGAACTAGAAGCCATCTACCGTTTATACCACGATTCAGTTATAAAAAAGTTGACAAAACGATTTTTACTACAATTTCTTTTCCGCTTATTGGGTATCGATTTTAGTAAGCAAATTGTTGCTATCGGACGTAAACCTTGATGAAGGGCTCCATTCTATTCCTATCAAAGCATGCTGAAGCAGCGTCAACCCGCTATCGGATCTTACAGTATCTACCTTTTTTAGAAAAACTAGGATGGCAGTGTCAGTACCACGGGGTTAATAACAACAACCTTAAAGAAAAGGTTAGACTACTCACGGCATGCCGTGATCACGACATTGTGATTATCCAGAGAAAACTGTTTGACCCCATTACTTTTTCGTTTATCAAACGTGCTAACCGAAAGCTCGTATTTGATTACGATGATGCGATATTCTCAAACAGCGATGGCTCGCCGTCAAAGCGTCGACACCAGCGGTTCAACAAAACCACCCGAGCGTGTCAACTAACACTCGCCGGTAACCAATATCTAGCAACCCAGTCAAACTGCCCAGACAGTCGAGTTCTACCCACCGGCATTACACTTGCAGACTATCCCACAATAAAAAATCACCGCCCAGCGCCAGATAATCAATTAACGTTAGTATGGATCGGAAGTCAATCCACACAAAAATACTTAGAACACCACCGCGCTATCCTGGAAAAAATCGGCGAAACCTTCCCTAATATCACACTAAAAATCATCAGTGACTTTACCCTACAATTTCAACACCTCAAAACAACTTGTATACCTTGGTCAAAAGCAGCGGAATTTGACCAATTGCTCAATGCCGATATAGGTATTGCGCCCATGACAGATGACCCGTGGACACGCGGAAAGTGCGGCCTAAAAGTAATCCAATACATGGCTTGCGGCCTACCAGTGATATCCTCCAACTGCGGTGCCAATCAAACTATTGTGCAAGATAATGTAACTGGTTTTCTCGCTAACGACATCGACGATTGGCTCAATGCCATTGATAATTTGCACTCCGTCAAAACGAGGCAATCAATGGGTCAAGAAAGTCGATTGCGAGCTGAAAACCATTACAGTACTGATACGTTATCTCAACAGCTAGATCGTTATTTCAGAGATCTATTAATTGATAAAAATTGAGGAACACTAGGGACCTCTGAATAATGAGGAGATGCCCGAGGCTATGTTATGTCACACAATTTCTGGCGCAGAGCATTTATGGTCACGCCAATAGAGCTTGTTAGCGCGCAATTTTACCTGTGATAAAAAGCATACATGCCCTGTCAGCGCTACCCGCAATGGGCAGCCCAGGTAATGAATTAAAAAACGATACACATCACGTTGAGTCAAACCAATATCCATTGCCGAAAAATAGATGCTCGCGATATCTTTTACTAACCAGCGCCGAGGCACCCGCGTTCTAATTTGAGCGCGATGCAAATCCACCACATAAATATCCGGCATCGCGTCTTCAATTCCAACGTTAGCCAAACTTAATAGGAAATGACAGATATAAAGGTCTCGATGATTAATGCCATTATCGTGCAGAGTCTTTGCAATCAAGGCAACCTGCTTAACCAGCATAAACTTATGTGCAAAAGTAGGCGGCTGCTGCCGCCAACGCTCGGTATATTTTGCCAAGCTAATCACATCAGTGAGTTCTCTCGTCGCGATAAACGAGACATAATCAGTTGGCAAACCATCTTGCTCACCATAAGCAACCAATTCTAGTGTGTTTAGGCCGATAGCGTGCAACTTATTAATGGCCAACCATTCATTTCTCGCGCCGGTTACCGGCGCCTTCAGCTGTAACCAATTTTTTATAATTTCATACCATCCAATACCAGTATGGCATTTCACATAGAAGACGGTGTCACCGATCAAACAGCGTTTTGTGGTGCGCCCCTCTTTCGATCTGACAACTTGGCCAGCAATGTGTTGCACTGCCTCAAATGCATTCTGGTTCCGCCAAAGCGACTCAAAAGGTTCACACAACACAAGCTCAGCCATTGATTACTTGCAACCTTCTATAAGTTCAGCCGCATACTCTGCACGGCTATATAATTGATGAGTTTGACCAAATTCAACACCTCTCTTGGACATCAACTCATTTTCCTCCGTCGACATGGTTAACCAGGCTTGGTTCAACTGTTGCTGTTGAAACGGTTCGTCCAATACAGTACCTGCCTGCGCCTCTCTAACATAATGGGCATAACCACAAATACCGCTAGCAATAACTGGCAGACCCGCCGTCATTGCTTCAATAATAACATTACCTGTATTCTCACGCACGGCAGGATGAATTAGCATATCAGCTGCCCACATATACTCTTCGATATTAGGTTTTGGCCCGATAAAGTCTACACAAGTATCAACCCCCAGTTTTTTCGCCTTCTCAATATAAGTCGAAATTTTGTCTTCACCAATAATGATGAGCTGTAAAGCCATGCCTTGCTGCTGTAGATACTGCAATGCCACAAGCGCTCGTTCCACGCCTTTGGTTTTAAAACCCGAACCTACCAAAAGTGCTAATTTGGTTTGAGTAGCTATACCAAGCTTCTCTCTGCTACAGCGTTTTAGTTCAGTGTATGGTAGCCCCGATTGCGCAGGCTGAAATTTGCGAGAAATACCAGGAGGAAGGATATAAAACCGATCATGTTGCGTATGCCAATAGTGTTGATATATCGGTACCTGCTGTTCGGATACCGCGAATATTTGCGTGGTGCTATTTTTTGCAAAAACCGCAGCTTCAAGCTGCATAAACGCCCTCGATCTAGGCGTCATACGATAGAGCCAGCCTTTTTCCCGATATGCTTTATCAGCAAAACAAGTATCGCCCGCGTAATAAACATCAAGCCCCGGCATACGGTTAAAACCGATCACTCTATCGAAGCAATCATTTCGGCTAGCTATGGCAAATTCCTGGGCAAACTTCAGTGCCTTGCTATGATTACTTTTTTTTTATTTGGTAGACGCCGAACATGCCACGAATCAGGCAGCTCACCGGTTAATGATTCACAAAATACGGTAATATCATGTCCTTTTTTTTCGCAAGCCCGAGCAATTTGAAAGAGGTTTTTTTGCATGCCGCCAAAAGGTTTGTATTTGAATACGACAAATGCAAGTTTCATGTTAAACCCTTAACTTTTGTTTCCACGCCTTATACCAGTCCTTACTTCACCTTCCTCACCTTACCTTATCACCACACCTTGTATAACAACTAGTATAAAACTGAAAGGAGGATATCTTGCTGCAAATAAACATCGTTTTTATATAAATACAGCCATTTTGTGTATGTTACCAGCAGTAAGAGTAAGTATAAAGCCATCTATAGCATAAAATAGTGCCAAAGCCGCCTATCTTCGTACAAAAAATAGGTTAATTTAAATGGGCTTAGCCTATTTTTTTTGATAATACTTAAAGGTCATTGAACCACTTTGGGTCGGCTTATAGTGACGATAGTGATTTCTGGCCGACACATCTATGATTACTGTTTTCAACTGATAATTGTTATAAAAATCTGATAACTGAGCCAACTCAGCGCCACTTAAAAACCATTGTGGTTCATCCGCAGCGATACCTTCCGCTGGGCCCAAAATAATGTAATCAGGCGCACGATCAAGAATATATTGTCCATCGCCTTTGTTATGGCCCGGTAAATATTGTAGTTTCAGAGCTTGATTAATGGCGACTTGGCGTCGGGCAATATGCGCATCATTCAAACCTAGCATATCAATATAGTTATTTTCTGGTGCATAGTACGGCGTGGATCCAGCGGTATTTAATGCGATGGTAACATTTTTAGGAAAGTGCATATTGATATACTCACCAACGATTCGACCAACAAATGCTGCCGAATCAACCCGTAGCGGGAAAAAATAATAACAGCCGGTTTGTCCAACTATCCAGACAACAATAGCTGCAGCCCAGCGCTTTTTGCGTGCTGTCAGCCAGTTCTCAGTTTCTACCCGCAATAGCAGGTAAAGCGTGACAGTTGCTAGGGGTACTACGGGAACAAAAAAACGAAATGCTCGCATGTGATCTCCCCCACTATACAATAGATAAACTAGATGCATACCTAATAGCGACAAGAGATAACGCAACTCTGGCGAACAACGGATAAAATTTCTTTGGCGTATGCTTAATACAATGATACCTAAATACCAACAAGGCGGAGCAAACATAAAGGCTAAGATATAAAGTGTGCCAATACCCAATTTCAACACCGATATGCCGCCAGCCTTAGCGTAGAATGTATTCGGCAGAAAGTCACCATAATATATAAATTTGCCGATAAAATAGGGAATGAATACCAGACCTGGAAGGAAAAACCAACTCATCTTAGTTAGGCGTTTTGTTCTGACCGCATCAACCACGACAAAACCGCTAGTTATTGCCAGAAAGAGCCCCGCATCTAAGCGTGTCAAGCTAGCTAAAACAAACATACCGCTACAGCATGTTAGCCACTGCTTGCGGCCATCTCTTAGATAACAAAGGTAAGCCAGCCCACCAGCGGTAACAAAACCACTGACCAAGACTGTTTCAAGCCCACCTAAACTCCAAACCACCATATCGAGGTTGGCGGCTAGTAGTACTATCGTAACAATTAGGGCAAAGCTGACTGGACGCCGCCAATGACTAGAAGGTGTGAGAGCATCTCGGCTATTTAAATAAAAACTTACTAGCACAAAAATAGCTATATAAGACACCAGACCCAGGGCCTGACTGGCCACCACAAGGTCCAAACCGATTGAACCGAGCAACGTTAGTAAGAAAACAAAAAGAAAATTTGAGTAACCTTCAACAAATTCGCCGGGATTCCAAACAGGTCCTGCGCCATTTACCCAGTGCATGGCGTATCGCAAAGAAATATAGGCATCATCATGGTAAAAGTGCCTCATCAACACAAAACCTAAAATCGACAAAGCGCCGCATAACATAAATAGCTGAAAAAACGATATGCCCGTACTGCTTTGTGGTGTTGAGTCACTGCTTAGGTTCAAACCGGCGACCATTGAGTTGATTAAGTTGCGAAATGATTATAGCCCCACAAGGACAAGATTAAAGGAGTTAAGGATAAAACTATGGGTAAGGATAAAGAAATATAGTAATTGATCGCAGTTTCGCCTGTTAATCTACCTAAAGAGCAAATATCGACCTATTCTCATTCAGTCGACCATTTAACCCATAAAGATTTTAAGGCACCTATGAATAATGAGGAGGTGCCCTAATAATCTCGGAATGGCAGTACTATATTTTGCGACTTAGCTAACTGGCTCAATGTTTTTATAGCGGCCTCATGATCAAATTCTGCAATCTGTACTTGAAGTTGGTCTAAATAGTACTGCCCATTATCCACGACATCGACTGCCAGCCCGCTAATTTCATTGGGATCAATATATTCGCTCTCAGATATGCGTTTCGCTAACGTCTCTAGACGCAAGCCAAGCGCGGCACAGGGCTGTTGTTCTTGCTTGGCAACTAGCGAGTCGCTAGTAATCGATTGACCACCGACATCTAGCAGCTGTTCTTTTTCGTGCTGCCCCTGTGCCTCACATAGCACCTCGAAAAATAGTTTGTATTGGGCTAAAAATTCTGGCAAACGATCAGCCGCCCGCTGAGCATCAGCTTCCCGCCCAGCTGTTTCTAACTCACCCGCAACCTCATGCAGCCTGAGTCCGCTCAAATTACCCGAAGCGCCTTTAACAGCGTGAGCCAGCTGTACTATACCCTCACAATCTGCACTTGCCACAGCCTGTTTAAGTGATTCAACCCGCCCGGGAACATCGTCAAAAAATATAGCTATTAATTTTTGCAGTATCTTTTCTTTACCGCTAACACGCTTTAAGGCACTTTCTCTATCCCAAATTAATAAATCGGACTGCCGCTCCGTTACGGGTTCAGCAATGCTATCGTCTGTTATCACCCGCTGCGCAGGCTCAGTAAGACGCTCTGCATTATTATTTGGTAACCACTGTGACAACTTGCGATAGAAAGCACTTGCATCAACCGGTTTACTCAAATAATCACTCATACCAGCCGCAAAGCACTTCTCTTGATCACCTTTCATAGCGTTAGCTGTCATCGCAATAATAGGCACATTTCGATAAACACCGCCACCAGCACCCTCACGAATTTTTTCAGTAGCTTGATAGCCATCCATTTCAGGCATTTGACAATCCATCAGTATGAGCTGATAGTGTTCGTCGCTAATCGATCTATTCAGTGCAGTAATGGCCTCAATACCATTACCAGCGATATCCGTATTGAGTTGAAAATCGTCTAGCATACCGAGAACAACTTCCTGATTAATAGGGTTGTCCTCAACAATAAGAATTCTGGCAGTACTAAACTTGATGTCACTGCTAATCTCTTCACTCTCCTGCTGTAGAGTCTGAAGATAATGGGCGGTAACTAGTGGCTTCGCCTGTCGCAAGGCTTCACCGCCATCAATCACTACTTTAAGAGCATTATATAAATCCGAGACGGTGGCCGGCTTAGCAAAGTAGGCAGCGAAACCTAACTGGGCAAAGTAGTTAGCATCGCCACGCGACGACATTGACGTCATCATAATCAACTTAGTAGTACTAAAGCGGGCATCCTGCCGGATAGCATTCGACAAGTCAACGCCATCCATACCGGGCATCTGCATATCCAATAACGCGACGGCAAACGGTGAATGAGGTTGCGTTTCTACCCTAGTTGTCATCTCGCGCAATGCACTCGGGCCATCTTCAGCCTCAGTCACTAAAGCGCCCCATAGTTCTAACTGTGATTTTAATACTTCCCGATTTGTAGCATTATCATCGACGATCAGTATCGGTATATTATTAATATCTATATTCGGTAAAATGATATGTTTTTCTTCTCCTGGCAATAGATTAATGCAAAAATTAAACTGACTACCTTCACCAGGCCTACTCTCAACACCGACATGCCCTCCCATCAATTGGCAAAGTTGATCAACAATGGCAAGACCAAGACCAGTACCACCATAATGTCGCGTAGTAGACGCATCGACTTGGGTAAAGGAATTAAACAACTTGTCTTGCCTATCACGCGGAATGCCAATACCCGTATCTGATACTGAACAGTAAAGTGTTAAGGGGCCATCGTCGACCGCCTTCATCTTAGCTCGAATAACAATTTCTCCACTATCAGTGAATTTAATCGCATTACCTACTAAGTTAGTTAGTATCTGACGCAGGCGTCCAGGATCTCCGCGTACTGCAGAACGTTCTACATCCGATACATCCACTACCAATTCCAAACCCTTTTCTTGTGCCCGTAGTGCCATGGATTCGGCAAATTCACCTAGTTGGCTTCTTAAATCGAAATCAAGCTCTTCAAGCTCTAATTTACCGGCCTCGACTTTGGAAAAGTCGAGAATGTCATTGATCAGTGCCAGTAATGATTGCGCACTATCTTTCGCGATACTAGCGCGATGATGCTGTTCCTCTGATAATCCACCTTTTAACAACAGGCCTAACATACCCAATACACCATTCATCGGCGTACGTATTTCATGGCTCATACTCGCTAAAAACTCTGATTTATAACGCGCCGCCTCTTCCGCTAATTCTTTCGCCTCAATCAATGCCTTTTCAACTTTTTTGCTCTCAGAAATATCGTGAAAACTCCACACGCTACCAAAGTATTTATCATCTATCACCATGGGAAGTACAGTATGGCCAAAAACTCTACCATCTTTTAGTTCTAATACATCTGCACTCTCTATATACTCGAACTGTTCTAGGTCAAGCAGTTGATTCGCCATATGTTCAAGTATCAGCTGTTCATCACACGAGTCAATTAGCTCATCAGGAACCTGCCACAGTTCAGCGAATCGACTATTGGTGCGCAAGAATTCTCCCTCTTCATTTGTCACCAGGATACCATTGTTGGTAGATTCTAATGTCGCCTCCAGCAACGACAATGAAGCATTCTTATCAGCTTCCGCCTGTTTTTCTACACTGATATCACGTACCAAGCCGGTAAAAATCCGGCCGTCAAAGGAAGTGACTTCCGTAACGGATAAATACATGGGAAAAGTATCGCCGTTTTTTCTCAGCCCAACAAGCTCGCGCCCATTGCCAATAATACTCGATTGACCTGTGGTTAAATACCGCTGTAAATAGCCATCGTGTTGCTCTGCATAATGCGTTGGCATTAAGCAGGTTACTGGTTCACCCACTATATCAGCTTCACTGTAACCAAAAATACGCTCAGCTGCGCGATTAAAAGACTGAATCGTGCCAAATTCATTGATTGTTATAATGGCATCAGCTGCCGAATTAACAATGGCCGACAACCGGCTAGACGATTCCTGGGACTTTTCTGCCATTGATTGTAGCTTTACGGATGATTCGTTGATACGGTTGAGAAGATTGTGAAAGCTCCTGGCCAGCACACCAATTTCATCCCTGGAATCCGTGGGTAGATCGTTTAGCTCACCGGTTTTTTCATAGACCTGTACAGTTCGCGTCATATTCGCCAATGGTCGAACTAGACGACGCGAAGCAACTACCGCGAACGCCATGGCGACAAATGCCATAGCGACCCCTAACAATAAACTACGGTTGCGAAAAGCAATGAGTTCATCACTAATATGTTGATTATTAAGCTGCAGCAAAAGTCGCAACGGGCGTTTACTACCATACTGGCTAAGATCGATTTTCGAATAAAATCCAACACTGCCACTATCTCTACTTGCCGATAAATCAACGTAAGCTCTTTCACGCTCTATACGAAGAATTTCCGTAAACTGTTCGTGCATATCTTGCAAGCCATATCGTCTCCCTAGATCGAAACCAAAGCGCAATGTTCTGTCTGGGTGATAGATAAAGTCGCCCTCTTCATTAGCGAGATAAAGCTCAAACTCAGCCATATGTTTAATGGCCAGATTATCCATAAATAAATCAAAATCAGCGTCAATAATAACAATACCAAACCGCGTGTCGGTATTAATATCATAA
Organism: Pseudomonadales bacterium; assembly: GCA_028280085.1. Classification (GTDB taxonomy): domain Bacteria; phylum Pseudomonadota; class Gammaproteobacteria; order Pseudomonadales; family JANQMK01; genus JANQMK01. The sequence goes on along the minus strand of JANQMK010000004.1, from coordinate 12,173 downwards.
ATAGGCGTTGCAACGCGTAGTACGGGCTGATGTGGAGAAACTATTTTGCCGTGTTCCCGAGTAAGCTCAATTTTTGAGAAAACCAGTTCTCCCTTGCCGGCCGTTACCGCACGTTTGAAATAAGCCGAGTCAGCCTTGCGTTGCAACCGAGCATTTTCGATAACTTGAACACCCAACGGCGTGCGTCTTACAGTAACAAGCTCTCGGCCACCATCAGCGATACCAATGTAACGTATCTGGACATAAAAACGCTTACTAAGCAGCATTTCAGTAAAAATTTTCTTTAAACTAACTGAATCGCGAATATAGTGCTTGGTATCATTATTCTTCATCGCATCAATTATATACTGAACTGAAGGCACTTTACCTAAAAACATGACATCACTAGAAGTCTGCTGAAACAATTCACCCAACATGGGTTTAACCAGCTTAGACTCAGTTTCAAGTGTATCTATCTGGTGTTTTAGCAATAAGCGTTCGCTTTCCGCGTAAAAGCTAACACCAACGAACACCGCCACCAACACTGATAACAGAAATGCAGCTACCGGGATCTTAACACTCAAAGAAGACCTAGCATTACCTATCTCCAACGCATGCTGATGTTTCGATGGATTGACGAGTCCATCCGAAGGTGCCAGGGTGTTACCTGGCTCTATACGCTGAGGGACTGAATGTGTTAGATCGATCAACAAGCCGGCTAACGCCGTACTGTAGGCGACTATCTTGAGTCCATGGGCGATATTAAAATGATGATCAAATAAGGCTACCGAACCGAATGCCATGTGCAGCTGTGTTGCCACCTCGGGAATGATACTGAGTACTAGCATAAATCGCACGATGGAACAGTTTGCACGATACCAGCTCCACAGCAATGTGCTACCAAAAACATAGAGCGCTAACGGCAATACATCAAAGGGACGTTTAATTAATGCGTCTGGGTATATGGTTTGCGGCAAGCTGCTGCTATACGCCGCCCAGCTAACGACTGCGTAAGATATACCAACAAACAATAGCCCAACACCCAACAGTGTTGGCAACGATACTGGCTTTCTTTTCTGCTTAGCATCGTCAAACGTATCATTCTTAGCTGCGCTATATATAATTTTGAGACTAATGCCAGCCCCAACAATCATAATGGAAGCATTGAATACTCTTGATAAGGCCCAAGTAAATGGAATGAAGTCAGTATTAGGCACACGCGCCTCAATAACCCCGGTGGCGGCAAGCGTATGAAAACCGTCAACCAAGCCTGCGCACAGCAACGCCATACCCATGACAGGAACTGTGACATCACGATGAATATAATAATGCAAAAACGAAACTAAGGCGGCGACAATCGCGACACTCACTGCACTCCACTCTAGTAACGCATGGTGAATGCTGCCGGCCATTGCCTGAAAAACATCACTCGGTTCAATAGCTACTGAAGATATGCTCGACAATGGCATCACTACAGAGCCGAAATCAATGCCGATGTGACCCAGTAGAAAAGGTAAAATGCAGATTAGGCAAACTAAAAGGGTAGTTATTAAGCGTAAAGAATACTGACTGGTTTTGTCTTCGTCCATGTTGAAAAATTTATTCACGACAGCCTCTTTACGCCGGACAGAGGTACCGTGTCACCATGTAACGTCGGAGTCGAAACATCTTGCTTATAGCACAATTGATCGTCTAGTTCAGTGATCACACAGTTACGCTGCGAATTTTTAGCATTATAGAGGGCTGAATCAGCCCGACTAAACAATGTCTTAAAATTATCATCTACTTCGCGTCGTGAACTGATTCCAATACTAACAGTCACATCAATGTCGTGTGGCTTGTGCAATTCAATGGTTTTGCGTATCTGTTGCGCTTCGACAACACCATCTTCCAGTCCACAATGATTTAACAGCACCACAAATTCTTCACCACCAAAGCGGGCGGCAAGGTCCTCTTGGCGACAACAGCTGGCAATCACCGAAGCCACTGCTCGCAAGATCATGTCACCACATACGTGACCATGCCGGTCATTTATTCGTTTGAAATGATCGACATCAATGACTAACAGGCAAAGATCAAACCCCTGCTGTATCGACTCCGCAATCTTCTTACTCGCTGTTTCCAATAAGTGGTGGCGATTATGCAATCCAGTCAGTTGATCATGGGTTGCCAGGTACTCTAACTTATCACATTTTTGTTTAAGGCTAATGTGATTGCTAATCCGTCTCATCACCAGTGTCGGGCGAAACGGTTTTATCACGTAATCGACAGCCCCTAGTTCAAAACCGTAATACTCATCAACTTCGCTATCTTTGCCTGTGAGAAAAATAACGGGTATTGCCCGTGTCTTTTCGTTTGCCTTAAGTGCAGTACAGACTTCGTAGCCGTTCATGCCAGGCATTTCTACATCTAGCAAAATGATATCCAGCATATCATTTGCCAATTTAATGGCTTTTTCTCCTGCTGTAGTAACTATGACACGATAATATTCTTTCAGCATATTAGCTAACAACAGAATACTACTGCGCTCGTCATCAACAACTAATACGGTAGACGCCATGAAACAGCACCAGGTTATTTTCCGGTTATACCTTTAAGTCTAGAAGATTACCCCATATTCACTAGAAAAAGCTTGAAATATCGGTCATATAGCATGATCAAGTTACTATGCTTTGGCTTAGCACTAAGGGTAAGCCATAACAAAACAGGTGCCAGATAAGACTTATTATTCGTTCTCGCAGTATCAAAGACAGCAACATAATCGTTAGTGCTATTAGCAAATAACAATCTTATAGCGACTCAAGTCATTAGTTAGCCGTGTGAAGATTTTATTATTAATAACACATAGTTAAGCAACTGAGCTCTTATCTTCCGGCCGGTGGCCGTAAAAGCATCGTTCATGAAATGTAAATCACAATGATTGCTATTTATAAGCATTTGTTTTTAAATGAATTATTGCCTTCACAAGAACATAGCTCTATAATTCTGTCGTCATTAATATCTCGACTTTGTTTAACTACGAGCTTAAGTGAAACCGGAGACAATCATGCTAGTGGATAAAAAAATTATCGACTATCTCAATAAAGTACTCATCTCTGAGTTAACTTCTATTAACCAATATTTCTTACATGCTCGTATGTTCCGCAACTGGGGATTGAATGCGCTTAACAAAAAGTCTTATAACAAATCTATCCAAGACATGAAGCAAGCCGATGAACTTATTGAGCGAGTTTTATTCCTAGAGGGTTTGCCCAACCTACAGGATATACAGAAACTGCGTATTGGTGAACATACAGAAGAAATGCTCAACTGTGATTTAGCATTACAACAAGATCATATCAATCTTTTACGGGAAGCCATCGCTTTTTGTGAAACGTCACAAGACTATGTCAGCCGCCAGCTCCTAGAAAATAATCTGCACGAAGAAGAAGAGCATCTCGACTGGATAGAAACACAACAACATTTAATTAAACAGCTAGGCATCGAGAATTATCAGCAAGCACAAATGTAAAATAGCCACAACGCACACAGGCCGGCATAATGTCAGTAATTCCAACCTATCATTTACGTCACGCGTTAGCTTAGGAGGTCATGCATGAAAGGTGATACAGAAGTTATTAATGCATTAAATAATCTACTCACTTTCGAATTAGCAGCCATGGATCAATACTTCATCCATTCACGTATGTATCAGGACTGGGGTTTCAACAAATTATACGAGCGTATTGATCATGAATTTGAAGATGAAAAAGGCCACGCAGCAGATTTGATCGAGCGCATACTATTTTTAGAAGGTAAGCCTGACATGACGCAACGTAGTGGTCTTAGCATTGGTGCTGACGTACCCGACATGTTGAAAAACGATCTGACTTTGGAACAAGCTGTCGCCAACGCACTGAAAAATTCCATTAAACTTTGTGAAGAAAAACAAGACTATGTCAGTCGCGACATTTTACTAAAAAATCTAAAAGATACAGAACAAGACCATGCTTATTGGCTAGAAATTCAATTGGGGCTCATACAAAAAGTCGGGCTAACTAACTATTTACAGTCACAGATGAGCTAATCCAATTGATCAACAATTGGTTTAATTTCGTTTTGCCATACGTTCATATCAACAACCCCCACCCGTTTGTGTCGAATAACACCGTGGCGATCAATGACATAGGTCTCTGGGGCTCCGTAAACCCCCAGGTCCAGCCCTAGCCGACCATCAGTATCAGCAATACTAAACTCATAGGGATCGTGAAATTGCCGTAGCCATTCTAGTGCTTTAGCATTGTCATCTTTATAATTTATACCATAAATGGGTATATCAAATTGCTGCGCAATTCTAACAAGATGGGGATGTTCCACGCGACACGAAATACACCAGGTTGCCCAAACATTTATGAGTGAAACTCGACCCGTAAGATCTGCTTGAGTAATCAAACGGTTCTTATCTGCCACGGTGGCTAACGAGAATGGCGGTAGCGGCTTACCGATTAACGCTGAGGGTAAAGCAGATGGATCTAAGGTGAGGCCCCGGAATAGAAATACGCCGACAGCGACAAAAATCAATAGTGGTACAAAATACTTTAAACGCTTCGCGATCATACGGCTTTCTGTTGCCCCTGAACATTGGCTGCTAAATCATTCTCAGTGGTCATACTACTCGCCTTCGAAACAGTTAAACGATACCGTTTATCAATCAACGTTACCACACTACCAATGGCCATAAATATGGACCCTAGCCATATCCAGCGGACAAAAGGTTTATAATGCAGCCTAACGGCCCAAGAACCGTCCCCCAGACCTTCTCCTAAAGCGACGTATATATCTCGAAATAAACCAGGGTCAATGGCTGCCTCAGTCATCGTATTGGAACGCACCGTATAGTGTCGTCGTTCCGGTAACAATAGTGCCTCTTCGCTTGACGCATCCCAGAAAGCCACCTGCCCAATATCTGCAGTGTAATTTGGACCTTTGTGCTCTTTGACACCATCAAAACGAAATGTATAAGGCGGCAATGTCACAGAATCACCTGGTAGCATACGTACATCACGCTCTTCAGAATATTGACTCGTAATACCAATACCAATTACGGTAATACCAACGCCAACATGCGCCAACAGCATACCATAGTAAGCCGGCGTCAGTGTTTTTAAGCCAGATAAAAGCGATTTAGCGTGGCGCAGCTTCAACCTCAAATCTGTCAACGCTGATAATGATACCCAACTGCCAAGCAGCACACCCAGCTGAGCATAGATATTAAATTCCTCACCATAGACAACAGGAAATAATGCACAAATCAGAATACTCGCGACAAACGCTACCGTTAGTTGCTTAATCAATCCATTGGGTTCAGTTTTTTTCCAACGTAGCAGTGGGCCGATGCCAAGAAAAGAAAATAGTATTGCCGCTAATGGGACGAATAATGCGTTAAAATAGGGCGGACCAACCGATATTTTTCCTCCACCGAGGGCATCCAAAATCAATGGGTAGAGGGTACCGAGCAAGACAGTTACTGCCGCCACAACCAGAATGACATTATTTAGTAGGAGAAACACCTCTCGCGATAAATAACCGTAACTCACCCGACTAGTAATGGCCGGGGCTTTAACAGCATAGAGCGTTAGCGAACCGCCAACAACAACGAAAAGAAATGCTAAAATAAAAAGTCCTCTTTCCGGGTCTGCGGCAAAAGAATGTACGGAAGTTAATACGCCTGAGCGAACTAAGAAAGTACCCAATAAGCTGAGCGAAAAAGCAAAAATTGCTAACAACAATGTCCAACTTTTGAATACGCCACGTTTTTCCGTCACCGCTAAAGAATGAACTAAGGCCGTACCGACCAACCAAGGCATAAATGACGCATTCTCAACGGGGTCCCAAAACCACCAGCCACCCCAGCCCAGTTCATAGTATGCCCACCAGCTACCTAAGGCGATGCCCGCTGTTAAAAAAGCCCAAGCCAGATTGGTCCAAGGGCGGGACCAACGCGCCCATGCTGCATCTAAACGGCCGCTGAGTAACGCTGCCAATGCAAAAGCAAACGCCACGGAAAAACCAACATAGCCGAAATACAACATCGGCGGATGAATAATAAGACCAAAATCCTGCAATAGAGGGTTAAGATCACCGCCTTCACTGGGTATATTAGGTAGCAGGCGATCGAACGGGTTTGAAGTCAGTAAGGTAAAAAGTAAAAACCCCACATTAATCATACCCATCACTGATAATACTCGAGCAACCATATCCAAAGGCAGGTTACTGCTAAAAATGCCAACAGCCAAAGTCCAAATACTTAGAATCAGTACCCACAACAGCAGGGAGCCCTCATGACCTCCCCAAACTGCACTAAATTTATATTGCACTGGTAATAATGTATTGGAATTTCCAGCGACATAAGCCACTGAGAAGTCATCAGTTAAGAACGAATACACCAGCATGATAAAGCTAAATGTGACAAAAACAAACAGACCGGCTGCCAACGGTCGAGCTGAGTGCATCCATAGCACATTGTCAGAAAACGTACCCAACAGCGGGATCAGTGATAAGCATATTGACAAGCCTAGTGCCAAAATCAGTGCAAAATGTCCTAGCTCTGGAATCATCGGTTATCCTTGTGCGAATACTATCTCTGTATAAAACCCATAGCTCTGTATACAACTCATAACGCTTGCTTAGCCTCGGTAGCTTGCTTAATCGCGTCAACCACTTCTGGTGGGGAGTAATTTTCATCGTGCTTTGCTAGCACTTCAGTGGCATAAAACACACCTGCTTTATCTAACCGGCCGGTAGCCACCACGCCTTCGCCTTCAGCAAACAAGTCAGGCAGGATACCCGTATATACCATGGTAAATTGTGAGGCTGAATCGGTCACATCAAATGTGACCTTTAAACTATCGGGAGCTCGAATCACGCTGCCTGGTACCACAATACCGCCACCTCGAATCTGCTTTCCGACAGGGGCCTCACCCGCGACAATTTTGGTTGGCGTATAAAACAGATTAATGTTTTCACTGAGAGCAAATAGTACGAGACCCACTGTAACACTAGAACCCACTACAATAAATAGTACCAAAAATAGCCTTTGCCTACGAGCCGGTTTCATCGCCACATCAATTACCTTTTAATCTATTTAGTTTTCAACTAACCATTCAGATAGTTACCGCTAGAAAAAACATTATAAAGTAAGCATGATAAAAACACTGTTAACCGCCTAAGCTTAATCTGAAAGTGTGTGCTTCGGTGCACTACGCTGGCCCCTTAAACTATCAGGTTGTGAAGTTTGTTGATAGTCACGAAAAAATTTGCGGCTTTTAATCAACGGTGATACCACTAAAAATAGGATAACCAGCCAAGTAAGAAAATAGGCACTCCACACGTAAATGCCGTGGCCACCCATAACTATCAATTCTTCCACACCACTAAATGCCATATTATCACCCAATCATGCCATGAGGACTATCATTCATTTCACTCACGGGCCAGACTAATCATCATGATTCGTTAACTTATTTAACCTATGTTTAACAATCAATTCTACCCAACGTGTGCCTTTTTCACGCTGCAATATTTCACTGCGCATCGCCATAATAAATACCAGTGCAAAAAAACAGTAAAAACCAATGATCATCAAAAATAAGGGTTGCCACATTTCAGGTGGCATACTCGGTGCTTCCGTAAACTTAATCGTCGCGCCCTGGTGTAACGTGTTCCACCAATCAACCGACTTGTAAATAATAGGAATATTAACTGTCCCTACCAGTGCCAAAATCGAGCACGCTCGATTGGCATTTTCACGACTTTCAAAAGCATCTTGCAACGCAATAACGCCAAGATAAAGAAAAAACAATACTAGCATTGAGGTTGTTCTTGCATCCCATACCCACCAAGTACCCCAGGTCGGCTTACCCCAAATAGCGCCGGTCACTAATGCGATAAACGTTAGTGACGCACCAATAGGCGCACAACTTTTTACCGCCATATCTGATAACTTCATCTTCCAGATCAAGCTCACTGCACCGGCAATTGCCATCAAGTAATAACACACTAACGCTAAAAACGCGGAGGGGACATGAATAAAGATAATACGATAACTATTGCCCTGTTTCGCATCAGCTGGCGCGTAAGCCAGCCCCCACACAGTGCCGACAACCATAATGGCCGCCGTCACTAGCGCTAGCCAAGGTAACCATCGGCTTGTTTTTTCGTAAAACCATTTAGGCGAGCCCAAACGATGAAACCAGGTCCAAGAAGCCATAAAATCAACCTTTCATCCTGCCATAGATTTATTAGCCATTAACACTAATCCTCAACGCACCAGCAATGGCAAAGGGGGCAAATGTAATTGCAAATACAAAAAAAGCTCCCAACACCGCTAATTGGCCTGCAATCGAAAAACCTTCGATGGCAGACTGAACCGCACTGGCACCAAAAATGAGTACCGGTGTATATAGGGGGATAACGATAAGAGATAGCAATAGCCCTCCCCGTCTGAGCCCCACCGTCAGTGCTGCACCAATAGCACCAACAAAGCTTAATGTACCAGTGCCGGCCAACAGAGATAACATTAAAGGCACCATACCGGCTGCCGGTAGCTGTAACATTAAACCTAACATGGGAGCGATTAACGTCAACGGCAGTCCGGTGATAAACCAGTGACTCAGTACTTTCGCTAATACCATTAAATAGAGCGGTTGCGGAGACAGTAACAGTTGCTCTAAAGAACCGTCTTCAAAATCTGCGTGAAAAATGCCATCACTTGACAATAACGTCGCCAATAACGCAACTACCCACAGTACTCCCGGTGCTAATGCCTTCAATACGTCAGGCGCTGGACTCACGCCCAGAGGAAACAATGTAACTACAATGAGAAAAAAGATCACTGGGTTAAATAAATCGCTCCGATGCCGCATCGACACCGTCAGGTCGCGTCTTACTATTCCCCAAAAAGCTTGTACCGTCTGCGCCGCACTCACGCTCCACCCCCCAACGATAGTCTGCGGCAGCCATGTTTTAATGACAAACTGTGGTGAGTCGTTAAGATGACCAGTCCCCCGTCTTGCACATGTCGGTCAATAACGGCTTCCAGCTCAGCGACACCTTGTTTATCAATTGCCGTAAAGGGCTCATCCAATATCCACAGCGGTGTGGTAAACAAAAAGAGCTTTGCCAGTGATACACGCCTTTGCTGTCCCGCCGACAAATGATGGCACGCCGTATTTTCACAGCCGACTAGACCTACCCGAGCCAGTGCCTCTAGCATATCCTGTTCTTTGTGATCACCGTACAGCTCTGCTTGCCAACGCAAGTTTTCTAATGGCGTCAACACCCTTTTAATACCAGGCGCATGGCCAATATAGAGAAGCTGTCTCAAATAGTCAGCCCGCACCTCAGCCAAGTCTTGGCCTTGCCAACGTATCTGTCCGTGGTAATCTCTGGATAATGTGTTCAGCACCCGCAAGAGCGTCGTTTTACCGCTACCGTTCGGACCTTCGACCTGCAACGCCTGCCCCAACTCCATAACCAAACTCAACCGATCAATAAGCAACCGGCCATTTCGTTCACAACTGACATTTTCTAAAGCAAGGTACGGAGTACTCAACATACAACCTTAACATTATTCAGGGTTAGCCTGACAGGCAATATCAGAGAAGTACTATCAAGACAACCGGCAACAACAAGTAATGTATGGCCCACGTATTAACAAAACTATGTATTAATGAAACCATGTATTAATCAAGCCACGGTATTAATCAAGATAGCGCTATATCTTCAAAGGTGACCTCGGTGCATTACAGAGGGTTCAAAACCGGCCAAACAATTGAATATCGGGGAATTATAGCTAAAACCAACTCATTAAGGGACTATATAGGGATTATATTAAGCCAACTTCCACAGCACAGGCCTTTTTAGGCTATCCAATACACTACTACGGGGCCCCACTAGAAACCGACACAGACTATACTGAAAGGTGAATATATGAAAGACAAATGATCCAATTGCTGATCATTTAGCATTAATACGCTGGCAATCATGGTTTACTTATGGACATCGGCTCTTCGAACAATAATAAAGGCCTTAATAACCCTACGGTCACCACCACTAGCACAGTAGGTAATACGGCAGGTAAAGCTAATACAGGCAGTAGCCTTCCTGCATTAGCAGATCAAAAAATACTCGCCGCCAATAACATTTTAAAATTCCTTAATCTAAAAGTCGGTGATATTGTCCAGGCTAAAGTTATTCAAAGTAGCCTCCTCAAGCCTAACACCAATCCTAACACCAATGAGAAATCATCAAATAACCCAAGATACCTGCCAGCTGAGCCTGCTAAACAGCCATCCCCCAACCAGCACAAAGCGTTCGTTATTAGCCTAAACGTGTCAGGTAAACTATTTACTGCATCGAGCCAATATCCTCTGCAACCAAACCAACATCTATCTGTGAAAGCTATCGATGCGAGAACACTTCAAGTTCTGAATATCAAAATACCTTTGTCATCACAGTTTAATTCGCTGGTTCAGGAGCAGATCAGAGCAGCATTGCCACAGCAATCGCCACCAGCGAAACTGCTGGCTTCTCTGCTATCGCTAGCCACCAATTATCAGATACCCGTCAACAAGCAACTAAGACAGAGCATTCAACAGCTATTGCAGCAACTATATACACCAAAACAACTGTCTCATGTAGCCCATATTAAGAAGGCACTAAACCACAGCGGTGTCTTATTTGAATCTAAGCTGAAGGCCGTGGCACAAAAAGATCGTAGTAAGGTCGATAACGCGCCATCACCTAACTTGCCCATCAAAGGTAGCACCCGTCAAGAAGCCGGCACCACGAAACGCCTGCTAAACGATTTTAAGGGAGTCATGCTACAGCTTTTAAAACAACTACCACAAACACAAGAAAAAATTGCACAAAGCCCTGGTCAACCTCTGGTTAAGCCACACCACTCGCAACAGCTCACCTATAACAGCATTAAGCCCAAAGTAACCAACGAGGCAACAAACACGACAGATAACAGAGCGATAAAATCTAGCGGGTTAACACCAACCGTAGCACAGCCTGGCGCAAAGCAAGTAAAGACAATATCACCCCCCCTCGACAAACCTGCAATGGACAAACCCGTAATGGACAAGCCGGTAATCGACAAACCTGTAATCGATAAACCGCTAATCGATAAGTCGGCAGCCTTAGAAAAAGCTCAGCAAGCCATACCGACTAATGACAGTAAAAAAACTACAACCAACCAAGCTAACGAAAAATTACTCAATACCATTCAAAGACAGGTCACTGAAACTTTGGCAAGATTGCTCATTCACCAAATGACGACCTTAAACAAACAACAGGTAACTAGCCAAGATAATCAGCCACACCAATTCTTTCAAACAGAAATTCCTATCCTCAATGGCAATCATATCGAAACAGTGCTCATTAAATTTGAAGAAAATGGTCACCATCAGGGGAACAAAGACGATAGTGAAAAAACTAAAGAATGGGTATTGACGCTTGCTTTCGACCTAAGTCTACTGGGTACTATGCATGTTCAAGTCAAATTAGCCAACGATATCGTAAATGCAAAGTTTTGGGCCGAAAAATCAAGTACGCTAGAAAAAATACAAGATAACAGTGAATACTTAGCAAATAACCTCCACAATGCTGGCGTCGAACTCAATAAACTAGAATGCTGCCAAGGTCCTCCTCCGAATATGAGCACTGGACTGGATTACACCTTAGTCGACATCGAAACCTAAGCAACTGAACGTAACTATGGAAGATAATATTGATCAACGAGCAATTGCGCTAAAATACGATGGTGAAAATACGCCAACAGTAACAGCCAAAGGCGCCAACTCGACGGCAGAAGAGATTATTGCCATTGCTCAACAGCATAATATACCGCTTTATGAAAACCCCGAACTAATGGCTTTATTGTCCAACTTGGAGCTCGGGGAAGAGATTCCGCAATCGTTATACATTACGATTGCCCAGATCATTGCTTTTGCCTACTACTTACAAGGTAAGGTACCACCTGACCAAGATCAAGCCTGTAGCGAAGCAAGCGATTTACTTGGTATTAAGCCAGTGACACGCGGATCACAATAGTTGGTAGAGTTTGGTTAACGATATAGTAGTTATTGTATTGTCCGTTGTTGTGCTTGATCAAAATCTAATTTAACCTTTTCGCTATACCCCATATAAGT
>JANQMK010000455.1 GCA_028280085.1 Pseudomonadales bacterium | reverse complement strand
TTTGAAACGGGCCGCAAAGTTGCAGCCATCATTGGAGACGGTGCGATGACCGCCGGTATGGCTTTCGAAGCACTCCATCATGCAGCCCATACCAGAGCTAACATGTTGGTCGTGCTCAACGACAATAATATGTCTATTTCCCATAACGAGGGAGGCTTATCGACTTATTTTTCTAAGATTTGGGCAAGTAAACTTTATACCACCATGCGTGAAGGTGGCAAAAAAGTTCTGTCAGCAATTCCACCTGCTTGGGAATTTGCCCGTCGTACCGAAGAACATATGAAAGGCATGGTATCACCAGGCACCTTATTTGAAGAAATGGGTTTCAACTATATTGGCCCCATAGACGGCCATGACCTACACGACTTAGTGCACACCATTGGTAACTTGAGCGAGCTTGAAGGCCCTCAACTTGTCCATGTGATGACGAAGAAAGGTAAGGGCTATGCGCCGGCTGAAGCCGATCCAGTCACGTACCATGCGTTGGGCAAGTTAGCCAGCCAACAGAATGAAAAGAATCTGCAACCGGTTCCACCAAAAAAAGAAACGCCAACCTACTCTCAAGTGTTTGGTGACTGGCTTTGTGATACTGCCAGTAGCGATATCCGTTTAATTGGCATCACCCCAGCTATGTGTGAAGGTTCTGGCATGGTAGCATTCGCCCAACAGTTTCCCGATCGATACCATGATGTTGCTATCGCTGAGCAACACGCCGTAACGCTAGCTGCTGGCTTAGCGTGTGATGGCCTCAAACCCGTTGTCGCTATTTATTCCACTTTTTTGCAACGTGCTTATGATCAATTCATTCATGATGTCGCGCTGCAAAATCTCGATGTACTATTTGCCATTGACCGCGCTGGCTTGGTCGGCGAAGATGGCGCCACCCATGCGGGTAGTTTTGATTTATCATTTCTGCGTGCAGTACCTAACATCATTATTATGGCGCCTTCAGACGAAAACGAAACCCGCAACATGTTATATACGGGTTATCATCACCAAGGACCAGCAGCCGTACGCTATCCAAGAGGCAAAGGTCAAGGCACGCAAATCAGCGAGCAAATGGTACCCCTCGACATTGGTAAAGCTAAATTGCGTCGCCATGGCAATAGAGTTGCTATCCTCGCCTTTGGCAGTATGGTGGCGCCATCACTTAAGGCAGCTGAAGCACTTGGCGCAACAGTTGTTGACATGCGTTTTGTCAAACCGCTAGACGAGCAGTGTATTCGCGACATGGCAAACAGCCATGAGCTCATCGTAACGGTGGAAGAAAATACAATTGCCGGCGGCGCTGGTTCAGCCGTTACCGAATATCTTACACGACAAGGTATTGTCATGCCGGTTTTGCAGTTGGGATTACCTGATAGGTTCATTGCTCACGGTAAACATACCGAGCTTTTGTCAAGCTGTGGACTCGATTCGAATGGTATCGAGAATGCTATTGCTGACAGAATGAAACTGATTGATCATAAACAACCAAGGCAAGATACCTTGATAGCAAAATCAGTAGTTCATAAATAACGGTTGTTATCTTACTGTTAAAGCGTTCTGACTATTGGTGAAGAAAGTAGACTGGTGAAATGAAACGGATAAGAGCGGACTAGACCACTAGTTTAGCAATCAAATACATCATGTTTTGTCACCACCGATTAAGTGGCCAAGTTTACCAGCCTTTGTAGCCAGGTATTTTTCATTATGCGGGTTTTTACCCGTTTGTAGTGCTACCCGTTCAACCACTTCAATGCCCATCTCACCCAGGGCGTCAACTTTACGCGGGTTGTTCGTCAGTAGCTTTACGCGTTTAATACCAAGATAGTCGAACATAGGCCTGCAGATAGAGTAGTCTCTCATATCGGCGCCAAAACCAAGTTGTTCATTGGCTTCAACGGTATCTGCACCAGCATCCTGTAAATTATATGCCTTGATCTTGTTGAGCAAGCCGATACCACGCCCCTCTTGGCGTAAATAAAATATAGCGCCAGCGCCAGCTGCAGCGATTTGTCTAAAGGCTTCTTCTAGCTGCGCCCCACAATCACAACGAACACTAAAGAGGCCGTCTCCCGTCAAACACTCAGAATGAATCCTAACCAGCACAGTTTCTACATCAGCGACATTGCCCATCGTTAACACGGTGTGCTCTTTGTCAGCCTCCGGATCTTCGAAGCCGTGCATATCAAATACACCCCATTTAGTCGGCAGCTTGCATGATTCAACGTAACGAACGGTCACTCAATACAATCCTCAACGCCTGTAAAAAATAAAAGGTCGCACATTCTATCAGTTACGCCTAGTCTCGGCGAATATTAATCAGGCGCGTTAGGCGTTAATGCCAACAATACACCAAATGTATTTCGGTCATACTGCACAACTATCGAGCACTTATCTAGCTTCCACCAGCAGGTTATCAATTAGACTAAAGCCAGATTAAACACCATGCAGCGGTGCCACTCACTAGAGTAGCCCCTCCAATGTCATAACCCCCTTAGCTTCCCGGAGTTCGACATGTTTAAGAAACGTCATGCCCAAAAGCACATGTGACGGATAGGCTCCCTCAATAACAACTGCCAACACATTGTTTACCGTAATATTACCAACATCGACGGAACCCAACATAATTTTATAGCCTTTTATTAAACCACCAGCAGTGGTAACCACCGTTTCAGTACCTTCAGCAAGATAGTCGATACCTAAGCGGGCTGCCGCATTGGCATTAATCGCAACTACATTGGCCCCAGTATCAACCAAGAAACTCACCTCGTTCCCATCGATACTGCCTGGTGTTAGATATTGCCCGTTCATATTGCTTTGAATCATTACCTGGCGCCTGATAGGGTTTTGGCCTACGTAGCTATCAGATATCTTGCGCGACAGTCGCAAAGAACGCTGCACACCAGTCCATTCCACTTTAGCGCTTTTGGGGTCAGCAAACACCAGCTTTACACCTTCCGGGCTCGCGTCACCAACACGCAACAAGTGCTGCGTACCGTTAATTAACAGAACGGCTTTTTCATTAAAGAGCGCGAGAATTTCTACCGTTGGCCAAGCTGAAACATGGTACGAATAGAATACTAGCCAGTAAAATACACTTAGTTTGATGATCAGACTTTTCACTTATAAAACCCGAAATCAGTTACGCTCTACCACAGGTAGCTCTGGGTTAAACAGCTAGCAAAAAACATGAGATATATTCTATTAATTATAGAACCTATAAATGCTGCAGATGTATTCTTTATTTATTATGCACCGTCTTAGCAATAACCTTTTTGAGGCCAGCGGCCAACTATCGCAGCAAGCTAATCAAAGAGAAACAAGTAAAAACAAAAGGGCTTTAAATCTATAGAACCAAGGCTAATGTCAGCAATATTTTTATAACTTATTTGTCAAAATTAACTAACTAGCACAGCCAGTAACTGTAAAAAAAATAAAGCAAATAGACCAGCTAACACATCATCAAGCATAATACCCAAGCCGCCATGTACATGCTTATCGCACCAACTAACAGGACCAGGTTTCCATATATCAAATAGCCTAAATAAAACAAAGCCAACAATAGGCCAATACCAACCGGCCGGCGCCATCAACATCGTTATCCAGTAACCGACAAATTCGTCCCATACGATACCTGAGTGGTCATGCACACCAATATCTTTTGAGGTTCTGTCGCACAAATATATACCTAAGAAAAACGCTAACAACACAAAGCCAATATAGTAACTATTATCTAAGTACTGTAATCCCAGATAGATACCTACTGCAACCAGGGTGCCTGCCGTGCCAGGCGCCTTGGGAGCGGCACCACTACCAAAACCAAACGCCAAAAAATGAATTGGATTACGCCATACAGAAGCTGGAATCTGAGGAGCATCGACGGCCGCTATTTTTTCCATATCATTACCAAATCTAAATACTAAAAGTGGCTATACCCACCATGGGATAAGGCAATCTCAACCCCATGACGGTCAATACACTCCACCACACGATCTGCATTATGATTCGGCACAACACGGCCTATTTTGGTAATAGGGGTTGCTGTCCGTAACGCAATGCTTTCAATTAAACGATTACAATTGGGAGGCAGCGAAAAACACAGTTCATAGTCATCACCCGCAGACAATGCTAAGTTTCGGCACTCCTCTCGCGGCACAGCAGTTAATGCCTGTGGTGACAATGGCACACAGTCACCTTCTAAAATCAATCTCACCCCGCTCTGCTCTGCAATATGGCCAGCATCAGCGATAAGTCCATCAGACACATCAATGGCTGCCGTTGCAATGCCCGCCAAGGCATGACCAATA
>JANQMK010000439.1 GCA_028280085.1 Pseudomonadales bacterium | reverse complement strand
TTTCAGCGCAGGTGTGTGATCAGATAGCGCAAACACGTCAATTAGGTGGTCGTGTCGTGGCGGTCGGAACCACGAGCGTAAGGTGCCTGGAAACAGCCGCCCGAGGCAGCGAAATCAAGCCCTATAAAGGCGATACAGACATTTTTATTTACCCGGGTTATGGGTTTAAGGTGGTTGACGCATTAATTACAAATTTCCATTTACCCGAATCCACATTGATGATGTTGGTTAGCGCGTTTGCCGGCTATAACCACATTATGCGAGCCTATAATGTAGCTATCGCAGAAAATTATCGTTTTTTTAGCTATGGTGACGCCATGTTTATGACTCGCAATCCAAAACCAGATCTTGAGGAAGTATTAAGTGGCTGATGATGAAATAACTGCCAACAGTCTACCGCGACAGTGTGATATGACGTTTACTGTTAACGCGACTGATGGCGTCGCACGATCCGGTTGTTTGACATTCCCTCGTGGACAAGTTGATACACCGGCATTTATGCCAGTTGGTACTTACGGCACAGTAAAAGGAGTTACCCCGCGCGATATTAAAGCCAGCAGGGCACAAATTATTTTAGGTAATACGTTTCATTTAATGCTGCGTCCAGGCACTGAAATTGTTAAACAACATGGTGACCTGCATGACTTTATCCAGTGGGACGGCCCCATATTGACGGACTCAGGTGGGTTTCAAGTATTTAGTCTGGGTGATTTGAGAAAAATAACCGAAGCGGGTGTTGCCTTTCGTTCACCCATTGATGGCAGCAAAGTATTTCTTGACCCAGAAGCCTCAATGCGTGTTCAGCGTGACTTAGGTTCAGATATTGTCATGATATTTGATGAGTGTACTCCTTATCCTGCGACTGAACAAGAGGCAAAAATATCAATGGATTTGTCGTTGAGGTGGGCTTTACGTAGCAAGCGCGCACATGGTAATAATCCTGCGGCGCTATTTGCCATTGTCCAAGGCGGTATGTATGAACATTTGCGTCGAGAATCCCTTGCTGGACTCATTGAGATTGGTTTCGATGGTTATGCTATCGGTGGCTTGTCAGTGGGAGAACCCAAAGAAGAAATGATGTCTGTGCTGGATTATTTGCCGCAACTCATGCCAATAGATAAACCTCGCTATTTAATGGGTGTAGGCACACCTAGTGATTTGGTAGAAGCGGTGCGTCGAGGTATTGATATGTTTGACTGTGTGTTGCCAACACGTAATGCACGTAACGGCCATTTATTTACCTCTGCAGGCGTGGTTAGAATTCGCAACGCTAGTCATAAACGCGATACGGGTCCGCTCGATAGCAATTGTGAATGTTATACCTGCCAAAACTTTAGCCGATCCTATCTACATCACTTGGATAAATGTGGTGAAATGCTGGGCGCGCAGCTTAATACGTTACATAACTTATTCTATTATCAAACCTTGATGGCAGATTTGCGCAGTGCCATTGCTAGCGGTACCTTAGACAACTTCGTCGACTATTTTTATGATGCCCAAGGCATGGTGAGGCCTAGTTAAGTAGTAGCATTTCATTAAAATATTTAATCCGAGAGATAAAGCGTTGCTGCTAACATTTTCTAGACTAATAGTTTTACTATGTGCTTTTTTCGCTGAGTATTGTTATGCCCAGAAACCTGCAGGTGACTTATATGGCGAGCAACTGATTCATGAACCGGCTTATGAACGAGAGCCCATCGAAAAACAGCCACTACCTGGTGGGCGCTGGTATCGTGACACTCAAGCCATTATGGGTACGGAGGTTTCTATTGAGTTATGGCATAAAAATACTGTACATGCAGAACAGGCGATTAAAGCCGTTATGGCAGAGATGAGGCGTATTGACGGATGGCTTGGCTATGGTCGTACCAGTGAAGTGACTCATTTAAATCAACTGGCTGGTTCGCAAGCGGTTAAGGTAACGAGTGAATTATTTCAATTGATCAAGCGTGCGATCTATTATTCGGAAATAAGTGATGGCGCCTTTGATATTACATTTGCTGGTGCCGGTAAGCATTATGATTATCGACTTGGTGTTTTACCTAATGAAACCACACTTGTAGCCAGTTTAGCTGCGATCAATTACCGTCATTTACAATTAAACGAAGCCCTGCTAACCATAGGCTATGCTCACCCTGGTGTTAACATAGATCTGGGTGGTATTGCGAAGGGCTATGCCGTTGATAATGCTATTGCCATGTTAAAGCAGCGTGGTATTACTTCAGCAATTGTATCTGCCGGTGGTGATAGTCGTATGATAGGTGATAAACAAGGTAAACCTTGGATTGTGGGCATTCGATCTCCTCGCGCTGCTGCGGCAACGGCGCAAGTTCCTATCGCTATTCCTTTATCAGATACGGCTATTTCAACCTCGGGTGATTATGAACGCTATTTTGAACGTGATGGCGTGCGGTACCATCACATTATCAATCCCAAAACCGGTGACTCGGCGCGTCAACTACAAAGTGTCTCCATTATTGGGGATAAAGCGATAGATACGGATGCTCTCTCTACAACAGTGTTCGTATTGGGGCTGGAAAAGGGAATGGCTTTGATCAATCAGCTGAAGGAGTATGATGCGGTTGCTATCGACGCAAAAGGCAATATATTTTATTCCGATGGCTTAGCTAAACCTTAGATAGCGCTGCAATTGATTAAGTTTCCTGAGCAGGGGTAGATATGTAGATACAGGCATTAATAAACTAACACTGATTAGATTAAAAATAGACCACTACGATTCTCGCTATGTGGCTCTTAATATAGCTTGCGACTACTAACTATCACACATTGATCAAATTGACCACCAGACCGTTTACTTATAAAATCAGCGCTTTTTTCAATCGCGTGGGACGGAACAATACGGTTGGCGCCGCAACGTGGTTTAGAAACGTGGTTTAGATATAAATAACGTGTTTAGATATAAATGTGGTTTAGATATAACGGTGGCTTAAATATAATGTAGCCTAACGATATATGACCTGAATGATCTAGACAACTAGAATGATCTAAACAACGAGTGGGCCATAGTGCTCCTGGCGTACGACTTACTTAACTTTAAAAGGCTTACTATTGTGCACCAAAGCTCGATTGACAAAATGCAAGATTTTCGTGACAGATATTTATCGGGTAAAGAAAAACAGCAGCTGAAAATTTTAGATATTGGCAGCATGAGTGTAAACGGCAGTTACAAGCCTATTTTTGCTGACACTAGCTGGCATTACCAAGGTCTTGATATGGCTGCTGGTCCCAATGTCGATATTTGTCTTGATAACCCTTACGACTGGCACAGTTTAGCGTCGGACTCACAAGACGTCATTATCTCAGGCCAGGCACTAGAACACGTCGAGTTTTTTTGGGTAACCATGCTAGAAATTGAGCGTGTTATGAAACCTGGCGGGCTTTGCTGCATTATCGTGCCAAGTAGTGGTCCCCAGCATCGATACCCCGTCGATTGTTGGCGATTTTACCCAGATGGTGTGCGTGCTCTCGGTCGCTATGTGGGCCTCGAAGTGCTCGAAGCTGAGACTCAGTGGAAGCCACAAGGCTATACCCAGGATGCCAGTGATTTGTGGAAAGACACCGTTCTTATCGCGAAAAAACCTGTTTTGACGGGTCTCATCCGGTACAAGTCAATGATAAAAAAACGCTTGCTGAGAAGGCTTGCTGAGCCCAGGTTCTAATCTACTCTCTGATCTACTCTACTCAGGGTGGGTAACCCTAGCCAGTTTATAGGCTAACGAGTTGTAAGTTAACGAGTTAACAAGGGACGAGACGGGGAGGAACGATCGCTGGGGTAAGAACGCATGCTGTTAGCACTAAATTTTAACAACTGTGGGTCTAGTACCGAGCATGCTGTTTAATTCTTTCGAGTACATTGTATTTTTTCTACCGACGGCCTGTCTTGTTTTTTTTATTCTCAGCCATAAGGGCTATGCGCAACTGGCATTGACCAGCCTGATCGTCGCGTCTCTGTTTTTCTATGGTTGGTGGAATCCACTTTATCTAATATTAATTGTTGGCTCGATGCTGTTTAATTACGGTGTTGGATATTTACTTTTAACTCACGATCATAGCAGGCAAAAGCGGTTCATTCTTGTCATAGGTATTATTGGCAACTTAGGTCTGCTTGGGTATTTTAAATACGCCAACTTCTTTGTAAATAATGTCAACTTATTATTTGAGACAAGTTTTCATTTAGAAAAAATTATCTTGCCCTTAGCTATTTCCTTTTTTTCGTTTCAGCAAATAGCATATCTGGTAGATGTGCATAAAGGGCTTATTCAAAAGCAGCCATTTACCAGCTACTGCTTGTTCGTGTGTTTTTTTCCCCAACTTATTGCCGGCCCTATTGTTCATCATAGCGAGATGATGCCACAGTTCCAAAAACCACATATCTTTAAGTTTAATGTAGAGAATCTATCTATCGGTATTGCACTCTTCTCTATGGGGCTTTTTAAAAAGGTTGTGCTGGCTGATAATATCGCTTTTTATGTTTCGCCTGTATTCCTGGCAGCAGAACATCAAACCAATGTAAATATTTATACCGCATGGTCTGCCGCCCTTGCCTACACATGCCAGCTTTATTTTGATTTTTCTGGCTATACCGATATGGCGATGGGCGCTGCGCGGCTGTTTGGCATTAATCTGCCGATTAACTTTAATTCACCCTATAAGTCAAACAACATTATTGAATTTTGGCGCAGATGGCATATGACATTGTCGCGCTTTCTGAAGGATTATGTTTATGTTCCGTTAGGAGGCAATCGTAAAGGTCACGTTCGTCGTTTTGTTAATCTTCTCATCACTATGCTGTTGGGTGGCATTTGGCATGGCGCGGGCTGGACTTTTGTCATTTGGGGTTTAATGCATGGTGTTTATTTGGTGGTTAATCACTTATGGCAGATGATTTTTAACAGTGCTGGCGCTTTACAGTCTTCCACGTTATCGAAGTATTGTTACGGTATTTCAGCTCGTTTATTGACATTTTTTTTCCTGGTTATCGCTTGGGTAGTGTTTCGGGCGCATAGTTTAACCGGGGCGAAGTACATGCTGCTGACTATGTTTGGTTTTAATGACGATCCTAAACAATTCCACAATCCCTTTGGCAGTGATTTAGAACACTACTACCACCTTGCGTTTAACATTTTGGGTTTGCCTTACATTGGTATTCTTCTACTTATTATGTTCTTTGCGCCTAATTCAATGCAGATCGTGGGAATATTGCAGGATAAGAATCATTTAAGCTATGACCAACGCGCCAAGCTCAGTAGGATTCGTTTTCAACCCAGTGCGGTGTGGGCAGTTGTCATTTCGTTGATGGTAGTACTTGCTTGGCAGGGTATGTTAGGCAAAGTAAGCGAGTTTCTCTATTTTCAATTTTAAGGTATTGAGTGTCAGACAATGTCACATCAGCAGGCTAAGTCTTATTGGAGGTTTATCAAATCGCTGCTTATTGCTTTAGTAGCCTTGCTGGTGGTCAATGTACTATTTTTTCTAGCGTATTGTTACGAACCTCGCTGGTTTTATCACCGTCCATGGGAATATTTTGGTCAGGTTGCCTATCGTTTTGAACGTTACCCAGCAATTTGGGAAGGCGAACAAAAAGCCGATTTAAGTAGGCCCTATTGGTTTTTTTACCAGTCTCCCCGTTACACGCGGGTAACGACTGATAGTGATGGCAATCGATCAAACTATATGGAGACAGATCGATACCCCATAGTCGTCTCGGGAGATTCTAATATTTGGGGTAGTCGTATGAGTGACGACGAAACATTACCCTGGCAATTGTCAAAATTGCTTAATCGGCCGGTTTATAATGGCGGCAGATCAGGTCTGTATAATAGCTTGAAAAAAGACGAACTGCAGAATGTAGAAATTATTATTGATATGCGCACCGAGAGGGCGGTTATGAGAGGGGTCTTCAATAATCAGGGGAAAAACCCGAAGGCTGATTATGCTCCGCTAGCAAGGCATGATAAACAACTCATTGAACTATTCGATCACATACCGTATCAACGTTACGCGCCTATTGAGCTTGCATGGCGGATGATAAAAAGGCTGACAGCCGATTTATATGTTGTGCTATCTGGGGGACCACAAGACTATCTTTACTTCAAATTCAAACGTAAACCAGAACATTTCACACAAGCGGTCAAGGCAATACATCAACGCCATAAAGAATTTACCGCGGCGGGCAAACGCTATATTTTTGTTGCCATTCCATCAAAGCAAACCCTCCATCACCCTGACGTCGACGCTTTAACACGTAACCATATTCATCGCCTGACGAAAGCGCTACAACAAAAAGGCATAGAAACGGTCAATTTGCTGATAGCATTTGAGGCTCATAAAGCGCAAGGCTTATTTCATCCCTATGATACTCATATTAATGCAAATGGTTCGTTAATTGCCGCTAGCACGATTCACCAATATTTAACAAAATGAAAGGCCTATTTATTATGCCTCGTTGTTTAGCTAGGGCACCTCCTCATTATTCAGAGGTGCCCTAGATTTATACAACCCGGATAGGTCTGCTAAAATTGGCGGAAGAGGTAGGAGTCGAACCCACCAGGCACTTTATTAGCACCTCACTGGTTTTGAAGACCAGGCGCCCCACCGGGGACATCGCTCTTCCTATAAGTCTTATTCATCCTACTAAGTTCAGCTGTACTAGCTATGTGTTTTGTTGCGGTCAAGAAAATGCCTGGCGGGAACGTTTGCGTTTAGCACAATACGATTGTTACCCTGTCGCTCAGTAAAACGAATGCTATCAAAATACTCTAGCAATTCAATAGTCGGTGTTCTACCCAGATTTAAATGATTTTTACAATCAACAACAGAAAACGGCTTGTTATCAGCGGCTAAATTGTTAACGGCTTCAGCCAGTGCGTGCATCACTTTGGGTAATACATAACGTCGTTCGCCAATTTGTATCAGTTGTTGGTTTCGTTTCGCTTGGTTTATTAGCGAGTTACATTGCTTTTTTTCTAGATCTAAAGCGATCTGCAAATCCCCGATGGTTGATAATTGGTTATTGGGTTCCGCCAAAAAATTTTCGATTAATAACCATTGTCGGGTGAATTCATCCGGCATTGTAGGCTGATGTCGAGCTATGCTGACTAATCCATTGACTAGTGTTATGGTGTTGTTTTTTAACAAAGGTACCAAGAGAGCCTTGAATAAATTTACCGTGATATGAGCCGAAAAAGCGTGCTGTAATTGGGCCACGGGAAAACCCTTCGCAGTGGGTTTGGCTGTATGCCAATGGCTTAACTGTTGGATTAGCTGTGTTTCCAATTCTTTTTGATACTCGTTTGTTAATAAAAATTGCCGTTCTTCACTGTTAATCAAAACGGTATATTGAGTAATGCCACTGTTGAGCAGTAGTTTTTCGGCTTCCGGTGGTTTTAGGTTCCAGGCCAGCCGTAGTTTACTTAGGTCCAGCAGCAGCTGTTTATCAAGCAGGAACTGAACGGCGACAGTAAACGAGTTTTTCGTCATGGCAGCAAGGTATTCAAGTCGCTCAGAGCTACTTTTACCTGTTTTTGGAGCCCAAGGGTCTAATATGATGCCGCCACCTAAGGTAACCGATTCGCTGTCATCTCGAATCAAAAAGCGATCTCCTCGACAACAGACAATTTCACCGTCGATAATAAGTTGGGCTAAACTGCTATCACCAGCTACTAATTTATTACTTTCGTGCTTATCACCTAGCAAAAATAGTTTTGCTGAAATAAGCTTTGCTTCCAAATGCAACTTGATTGGAGAAAGGTGTTTTATGCTAAAAGGTGCAGAAGTTAATAATTCGACTTGAGCATCGATGCGATGACTGGATGGGCCGGCGTTTTTATCTATCAACCAGTCGCCGCGTTTGACTTGATGTTTCTCAATATCACCCACAATATTTAATGCGCAGCGTTGGCCGGCGTGAGCAATGTCCACTGCTTCATCCTCGGCGCGAATACTGCGGATACGAACAGCTTGTCTTAAGGGTAATAATTGTAGGCTATCCCCTGATTTAATTGTACCAGATAAGGCCGTGCCTGTTACGATCAAACCGATTCCTTTTAGGGTAAAGGCGCGGTCAATGGACATACGAAAAAAACCGTGAGCGCTACGGAGTTTATGTGTTTTTGCTAAATTTTCTAGGTAGGTCTTTAATTCTGCAACGCCATCGCGGTTAAGATTATTGACGGTAAATACGGGAACAGCTATTGACGAATTTATTTGATTGAGTCTTGCTAACATTGATTCGGCAACAGCATCGATTTGCTGCTGATTGGCTTTATCGATATGGGTAATAACCAGCAGGTAATTGCTGACACCTAACAGGTTCATGACATCGATATGTTCTAAGGTTTGCGGCATGGGGCCCTCGTCTGCAGCCACCACAATCATAGCTAAGTCGATACCGGTGACACCTGCAATCATGGTATTGATAAAGCGACTATGCCCCGGCACGTCAATGAAACCCAGGCGTTGCGAGTTTCCACTGTCTGCTACAGTTTGATAAGCAAACCCCAAATTAATTGACAGCCCGCGGCGTTTTTCTTCTGCCAAACGATCAGTATCGATTCCTGTTAAATTTTTTACCAGCGACGTCTTGCCGTGGTCCACATGGCCAGCAGTTGCGATAATCATGTCAGTAAGGGCGCTAGATCATCTAATTGTTCAATAAACACTGCTTCGCAGTCGAGGCAGCGCAAATCCAACCAGAACTTGCCATCGTTCATCCTGCCAATAACTGGGCGTGGCAATTGTCGAAATACATCGGATAAACGCCTAAGGTCAACGTCTTGCAGGCATTTTATAACTAGCCCATGGCTGTCAATACTGGCTACAGGTAGCGCGCCGCTGCCAATCTGGCTATTGCAGGGAGTGCTTTCAACGGTATACTGTGGCGGCAATACGGCAGCGACGAGGGGAAGTAGTTTTGTCGCTTGAGCTTTTATGTCCGTCGCTTCTCGCGTTAAGTACCTCAGAGTAGGGAGTTCGTCGCACAAACTTTCTGGGTTGCGGTACATTTTCAATACCTCCTCTAAGGCGGCTAGCGTCATTTTATCCAGTCGTAATGCTCGTTTTAGCGGGTTTTGACGAATTTGATTCAGTAGGGCTTTGCGGCCGGCAATAATTCCGCATTGGGGGCCTCCCAACAGTTTATCACCGCTAAAGGTAATAATATCTGCGCCATTGTTAATCGAGGTTGCTGCGGTTGGCTCAGGCGGGAGCCCAAACTGGGTAAAATCAATTAGGTTGCCACTACCCAGATCGACCACCAAAGGTAGTTGGTGTTGATGTGCCAGCGTAGCGAGTTCGACTTCTGAAACGGCTTTGGTAAAACCTTCTATACAAAAGTTACTCGTATGAACTTTCATAAGTAGCGCCGTGGCCGAGTTGATAGCTTGCTGGTAATCTTTTACATGGGTGCGATTTGTTGCACCCACTTCAATTAAGCGACAGTTGGCTCTCTGCATCACTTCTGGAATACGAAACGAACCACCGATTTCCACTAATTCACCGCGGGAAACGGGCACTTCAGCGTTATTTGCTAAGGTGTTTAGTACTAGCAAGACGGCAGCGGCATTATTGTTTACTACCGTTGCCGCTTCCGCCCCTGTCAGCTCGCAGATAAGTGGTTCAACGTGGCAATCTCTATCGCCACGGCCACCTGTTTCAACATCATATTCAAGATTATTCGGTGTACTAGCGACTCTGGCGACTGCCTCTATGGCTCGTTGTGGTAATATTGCTCGGCCAAGATTGGTATGTAAGACAGTGCCGGTTAAATTAATCATTTGGCGTAGGGATGGTTCATTACTGTTGGCCAACGTTGAGCCGACAGTGGTAATAATAGTATTAATCAATACTTGTTTATTTGCCTGTTCCGCGTTTAGATCGGTGATATTGTTGAGGCTGGCGGTAGGGGAGTAATGGTCATCCGACAGTGTACGCCGTGCTTTTGCAATTTCTGACTTTATTGCTGCGGTGACTTGGTGGCTACCCCACTGGGCCACTAAAGCTGTGGCGTGTTGCAACACAGCATCGACCGAAGGCAACTGTCTCAAGAGCTGGTTCCTTGAGACCTGTTTTCTTAAGACTTGTTTCTTTAAGATCTGGTTGTTGTTAAGCGGGGGCTTCAAAACGAATTCCTTTATCCTGACTTATTTGAAGTATTGGCCGCGTTCCGGATAAGTTATATCCCGTCAATAAATGACTAATATATTACGAACTCATATATTACAAACTCATATATTACAAACTCATATATTACAAACTAAGCCCTCCCTTGTCTGCGGCCCCTTAAGATATTGAAAACGGTAGGCGGGCTTTCAGTTTAAATAAAAGTCCTACCAGTGGACGGGCTAATTGCGCTATATAACGCATTAGCGGGCCAGTTTTCTTTGAGTGCGTCGCTGAAGCATATTGATTAATCCCGAGATCTTCTCGGATATCTTCACTGAAGGCTTTAATGGCATTATCTAGGGGTAGACCAGCACCGTCAGCAATACGTACCATACGTTCAAAATTTCCAACCACACAGGCTGCATCGACGAAACCTTTTGGTCCTACAGCTGAGATGACCTGATGGCGTCTTTTAACAAGTAATGCATCATCATCGCCGAGTACCGCGTCGGTAAATTCAATTAAGTCCTTTGCACCATCAACTGCACTACCTATATTTTCATCATCTACATTATCTGTTACGCCCGTGGATAGCGGTCGTAAATTTACCGTTTTACCATTCATCTCGACACTCGCACGGAGCATCACCGCATGGGCGGAAGTTCAGTAAAAGCATTCATTGATGGCAGAAACACGTGCCGCTACCGTTTCAATCTGTGCGCGATTTAATGTACGGCCACAGTTTAAATCCAACAATTGATCGGGCGTGAGGTACTGCGCGCTGGCGAGTAGTGTTAGATCTCGCACGGCGTCAGGCACCAAACTCATTGCCCGATACACATTGGCGCTGTTTTTGGTTGTCCAAAGATCGTCATTGGGTGGCGCTGGTGTGCTTTTACCTAACATAGGCACAAAAGATTCACCTGTTTTTAGCCCCTGTGGGCGATAATGGCTTGGCTTACCGGGAACAGGGGAGGGCAATGTGTGTGGCGCTACGCCTAGTCCCCGACATACCTGATCGAGACTTCTAATAGAAACGGCTATGCCTAGTGCTTCTACGTAGTGCCCATCAGTTAACCCTGCTTGCTCAAACATCTCTATTAAGCGAGGTATAATGCGTGTGGCATCGCGGATGATACGATGCACGGCATCTATAGCGATTTCAGGCAAAATTTGCGCACTGCCTGCAGCGGTAGTATGAGTACCCTGCAGTGTATATGCACTGAGGGCTGCTTTACGTTCGCTACAGAAATCGCAGTGGACAGCGGCGCGTGCTTCCGCTGCTAATGCAACCCGTTCTGCCCCCGTCCACCAAGTGCCTGGCTGAGCCAAACGCGTGAGAAAAGTTGCATGTGCTTGCGCAATATCATCGCGAACCGGTACCTCGCAAGTATCAAGGTCAGCACGTACTTTGGCTAGTATGTCTGGTTTTGGTTGGTTTGATGTCTGGTTCACGGATGCTCCTTTTTTATCTTTTTAATAGTCTTTATCTTTTTGTACCCGCCCACTGTTAGTGCTGTAATAATCTTAAATACGCTTTGACGGCATTTGATAACCCCTGATTAATGGCATCAATTATCATGGCATGGCCGATGGAGACTTCAAGCAACTGAGGAATTGTCGAAAATTTACCGAGATTTTTTAAGTTGAGATCATGACCTGCGTTCACTCCAAGGCCCAGTTCGGTGGCATAAACCGCGGCGTCGTAAAATGATTGAAACACTGAGTCAAGTTGTTGATTAAGTTCGAATGCT
>JANQMK010000437.1 GCA_028280085.1 Pseudomonadales bacterium | reverse complement strand
CTGAAGGTACTTCTAACCTCGGCCCAATGAGTCGCAAAATGAAGGATAAGGAGCTAGAAGCTTTTGAAAACAGACATGGCTATAAGCCAACGGCTATACCGGTAGCCATTGATGCATTGGCTGTTTATGTTCATAAAGATAATCCTATTGTTGGCTTGACCATTCCTCAGGTTGATGCGATTTTCTCTTCTACTAACAAATGTGGTGAAAGAACATCAATTGATAATTGGGGGTCGATGGGTCTGGACGGAGCTTGGAAGAATCGCGATGTTCAATTGTTTGGTCGAAATTCAGTCTCTGGTACTTATGGCTACTTCAAAAAGAAAGCCCTTTGCAAGGGGGATTTTAAAAACACTGTGAATGAACAACCAGGCTCTGCTTCTGTTGTTCAATCTGTGTCCACATCTATTAATGGTATCGGCTACTCTGGTATTGGTTATAGAACATCCAGTGTGAAGGCGGTACCCCTCAGCAAAAAGCCAAACGGCAAATATATTGAAGCTGTACCAGAAAATGCAGCTAACGGTAGTTACCCTCTTAGCCGTTATCTGTACCTTTATGTCAATAAGTCCCCAAATAAGCCTTTAACGCCGCTGGAGAGAGAATTCCTAAAAATGGTATTGTCTAAAACTGGCCAGGAAGTTGTGTTAAAAGATGGTTATGTCCCATTGCCGCCGAAGGTGATAGATAAAGCAAGAAAAATTGCTGGTATCAAATAAGTAGTTGTTGACATTGAAATAAAGAGCAATGTTGCTGGGGCAGTTTCTATTGTTCTTACTAATTTGATTCCCATATTTAAGGTCCACAAGTCAAGCCTTTAAGGCAAGGATTGTGGACCTTTCTTTTTTTAATTCTTTGTTTGTCTCAGCCGGTTAGATCATTGTAAACTCCGCATTCGAATCGTGGCCCATGGTCAGTTTGTCATCTCGCTGTAATATTGAGTGACTAGGCTGGTGCAACCCTTACTTTTCTCCGTAGAACTATCATGACAGCAACGGCTTTATTAGATTCTCCCGTCCTGGAAAAGTATCGCCAATTTCGCTTTTTTAAAGATAAAGCCACAAGTGTCTCGGTTACTATTGGCGGCTTAAGCGTAGTAGGCACTTTATTACTAATTTTTTGCTATCTCATTTATGAGGTAATGCCGCTATTTAGTAGTATAGAGGTTGAGCAAAAAACAAGCTATCCACTCGCGCAATCCGGCAAAACAGTTTATTTGGCGATGGAAGAGCAGGCCGAAGTAGCCTTTAGACTCACACACGAAGGCCAAGCCGTTTTTTGGCACACCCACACTGGCAATATTGTTGAAACATTTAATCTGCCGTTGCCTGCTAACGCCACCATAACAAGTTTTGCCGAAAGCGCTGCGGATAGCCGTCAGTTTATTGTTGGCTTATCCAATGGCCAGGTAATTATTGCCAAGCACAATTATGTTATTAGTTATCCTGATGACAAGCGAGTGATTACGCCTACCATTGAGTACCCCGAAGGTACTGCGGCTATCGACATAGCATCCCGAGCGATTTTACACATTGCTTATCGCAGCAATGAAGAAGCATTTACCATTGCTGCTGTGACTGATGATAGCCAATTACATATCTCGAGGTTTACTCGAGAAGATGATTTTATGGCGGAAACTGTTGCCTTGCAGCGTCAAGATCTCGATACCAATATCGCCTATAACACAATTACGCATGTGGAGATTGATATCGACCAACGTTGGTTGTTCTTTATAGATAGCTTGAAGAAACTTAATGTTGTCGATATTTCTAATGACAGTCCATCGGTTGTCGATTCCCATCAACTAGAGACAGGCCAGACTCAATTCACAGATATGACAATGCTTTTGGGAGGGATATCGGTATTAACGGCCGATAATGTTGGCCGTATCGTGCAGTGGTTTATGGTAAGGGACGATGCCGGTGATTATGTTCTGCAGTCAATACGGACTTTTTCCCACCCCAAAGCCGCGGCGGTGGAGCTGTTGGTTGAGCATCGTAGAAAGGGTTTCTTGGCTTATAATGATCAGGGCGATTTGGCAATCTACCACAGTACGGCCCATAGAGAATTGCTATCGCGAAACATAACCAGCAGTAGTCGTGCTCACATGGCCTTATCACCGCGAGCAGATGCACTCATCGTGGTCGAAGACGATAACAATGTGACATATTGGTCAGTTGAAAATGAGCATCCTGATACGTCCTGGTCTTCGCTGTGGCAGCAGGTGTGGTATGAAAGCTATCCCGAGCCGGATTATATTTGGCAATCCTCTTCTTCGAGCAATGATTTTGAGCCCAAATTCAGTCTGGCGCCGCTGGCTTTTGGTACCTTAAAAGCGGCGCTTTATACCATGGTATTTGCTGCACCATTAGCTATTTGTGGAGCTATTTATACGGCTTATTTTATGACGCCAGCGATGCGGCGCAAAGTTAAGCCTCTTATCGAATTAATGGAAGCGCTGCCAACCGTTATTTTGGGTTTTTTGGCGGGTATATGGTTGGCGCCTTTTGTTGAAAACCATTTGCCCAGTGTATTTGCGTTATTTGTTGCGACCCCGGTTGTGATTTTTTTAGCGAGCTTGTTTTGGTTCATGTTGGCGCCGCGTAGTCTGCGTGCTCAAGTACGAGGTAGTGAGGCCGCTTTATTGGTACCTGTGATTCTGCTGTCCAGCTGGGCGTGTATAGAGTTTAATTGGTTATTAGAAAAGTTTTTTTTCGCCGGCGATATGCGGGCGTGGATAACGCAAGATTTGGGTATTTCATTTGATCAGCGCAATGCACTGGTAGTGGGTATCGCCATGGGGCTTGCTGTTATTCCTACCATATTTTCAATCACTGAAGATGCTATATTTTCAGTCCCAAAACACCTAAGTAATGGCTCTTTGGCACTGGGTGCTAGTCCATGGCAAACCCTAGTGGGCGTTATCTTACCTACCGCAAGTCCTGGTATTTTTTCCGCTTTGATGATTGGCATGGGGCGCGCGGTTGGTGAAACGATGATTGTACTTATGGCAACGGGTAATACGCCAATTATGGACGCCAATATTTTTGAGGGTATGAGGACGCTTTCAGCCAATATTGCCGTTGAAATACCTGAAGCTGAAGTTGACAGTACCCATTTTCGGATACTTTATTTGTCGGCCTTTTTCTTGTTTTTGTTTACCTTTATGGTGAATACGATTGCTGAAATTGTGCGACAGCGGTTACGAAAACGTTACGGCACCCTTTAACGCGCACTTTGTTTTAAGATGCTTGATGTTGAGGTATGAATAAGTTGGATACTAAAAAGCCTTCAATCACACAGTGGTACAAATCAGGCGAACCTTGGGTTTGGTTTAACGCTGGTGCTGTGACTATCAGCATTGTCACGGTGCTGGGTTTATTGTTTATTTTGGCTGTACGTGGATTTGGTCACTTCTGGCCGCACACCGTTATCGAGGCAACCTATACCGACCCTAATAGCGGCAAGACTGTTAGGTTACTGGGCGAGATTGCTGAACAGCAGTCCGTGTCTATTGAGCAATTACAATCTGCCGGTTTTAATATTAGCGAGACTGAACATGAACACCCGGTATTAACACGTTACCTAATGAAGGTTGGCAACCGAGATGTTACTGGACGGGATTTTGTCTGGACGCTGCAAGCTTATCTGACAGATATTACGGAACCAAAAGATATCGTGGTGATTGAGCGGAAAGAATGGGGCCATTTTTATGGCAGGATTGTAGGTTTGAAGGAAAATGGCATCAGTAGATGGCAAGTGCAGCCGGATACACCGTTCGATATTAATACTAACGAATTATTTATAGAAGAGTTTCAGCGTGCTCAGCGTATTTCTGATGCGATTGAGCAAATTGAAAAAGTTGATATTTCTGCAATTAACCATGGTTTAGAGCGTTTACGTCTCAAGACGCGTCGATTGGAGCTCGATTACGGCGAACCATTGCCAGCTGATCACATTGCTTTGGCCGAGTTGAATAATGAGCGTGTCGTGTTTAATAACCAGTATGCTGATTTACAAGCCGATTTAAATCAGCTTTATACAGATATTGGTCGCGATGCTATCGTTGCTGAAACCGCCGATGGTAAGCGACTTGAAATACCCATGGCCAAGATTGTCCATGTTATGCAACCGAATAATATGTCATTGGGCGAAAAACTACTGTCCTACTTAGAGAAGTTTTGGCTTTTCTTAACAGAAGATCCGCGCGAGGCAAATACCGAAGGCGGCATCTTTCCGGCTATCTTCGGTACCGTGATGATGGTGATTTTGATGTCGGTTATGGTGACGCCTTTCGGTGTGGTGGCAGCGGTATATTTGCATGAATATGCTAAACAAGGGGTGATGACCCGTTTGATTCGGATTGCTGTTAATAACCTTGCTGGCGTTCCATCAATTGTTTATGGAGTATTTGGCTTAGGCTTCTTTGTCTATTTTGTCGGTGGCAATATCGATGATCTTTTCTTTCCGGAGGCGTTACCTGCACCGACATTTGGTACACCCGGTATGTTGTGGGCGTCATTGACGCTCGCCCTGTTGACCTTGCCGGTTGTTATTGTTGCCACTGAAGAGGGCCTATCCCGTATTCCTCGTTCAGTACGTGAAGGTAGTTTGGCGCTAGGGGCAACTAAGGCAGAAACATTGTGGAAAATAGTGATTCCCATGGCGAGCCCTGCAATTATGACAGGACTTATTCTTGCTGTAGCGAGAGCGGCTGGCGAGGTTGCACCGTTAATGCTGGTGGGGGTTGTTAAGTTGGCGCCGTCGTTGCCGGTAGACGGAAACTTTCCATTTTTACATCTAGACCAGAAATTTATGCATCTCGGTTTTCATATTTATGATGTGGGATTTCAAAGTCCAAATGTCGAGGCGGCCAGGCCACTAGTCTATGCGACTTCATTGTTATTGGTGGCGATCATTGCGATTTTAAACTTCTCAGCGGTGACTATTCGCAATCACCTGCGTGAAAAATACAAGGCACTAGAATCCTGATAGTACAATTGTTATTTGGGAAAGTTATGCTATGGATAAATTTGATGCGACGGTAGTAGAAAGGGAGACAGTCACTGTCAACTCGATTGAAACTGATAGAGTGAATGATACTGTGACGACAAATAATACTATGACGAGGAATACCATGACAACACCGGTACCAAAACCAAGTCATAAACTTGATGTGGCCTCTTTTCGTAAAGGTGCCGCAGAGCATGCTGATATCGAAACTTGTCTGAGCATTAATCATCTCAATCTTTATTATGATTATAGCAAGCAGGCGCTATATGATATTAATCTGCCGATTTACAAGAATTATGTGACAGCTTTTATTGGTCCTAGTGGTTGTGGTAAATCCAGCTTACTGCGCTGTATTAATCGGATGAATGACCTGGTTGATGGCTGTCGTCTAGAAGGAGAAATTCTACTTGATAATGAGAATATTTTCCGCCCTGGCGTAGAAATAACGGATTTGCGCCGTCGTATCGGTATGGTTTTCCAGAAGCCCAATCCATTTCCCAAGTCAATTTATGAGAATGTCGCCTATGGCTTGCGTATTCAAGGCATTAAGCGCAAACGCGTTATTGATGACGCGGTTGAGAAAGCCTTGAAGCAAGCGGCGTTATGGGATGAAGTGAAAGATAGATTACACGACAATGCGTTGGGTATGTCGGGCGGGCAGCAACAGCGATTAGTCATTGCGCGTGCCATTGCTATAGAACCGGAGGTCTTGTTGCTTGATGAGCCGGCCTCTGCACTAGACCCAATTTCAACACTGAAGATCGAAGAACTTATCGACAGCTTGAAAGAAAACTATACTATTGTTATTGTGACTCACAATATGCAGCAAGCTGCTCGAGTTTCAGACTATACTGCCTTTATGTATATGGGTAAACTAATTGAGCATGGCAGTACAGATGTGTTATTTACTAATCCAAAAAATAAACAAACCGAAGACTACATTACAGGGCGTTACGGTTAGTCTAAATGGGCTATTCGGCTTAATTGTTTCTGCATTATGTCGCTCGCGTAAGCTGATTAGTCAATTAGCAAGTACCGGTGTACATGTATTGAAATGCATGGGCTAGTCGTTACCCATCGGACAAAGCTGGCATTGCGCTAAGCCGGGATGAGACTAAGCCTGGACTGGGCTTGATCTGTACCCTAAGGCATCAATTGGACGATAACAAGACGCGGGAAACATTAATGGCGATTGAAAAGAATGTGCACACTCAACATATTTCAAAAAAGTTCAATCACGAGATGGATGAGCTTAAAAATCATGTTTTAGAAATGGGTGGTATGGTCGAGCAACAGGTACATAATGCTGTTCAGTCCCTCATTGAAGCGGATTCAGCGTTAGCGGAAAATGTATGCTCCTCAGATAAGAATGTCAATAAGATGGAGGTGTCCATTGATGAGGAGTGTGCCAAGATTTTAGCGTTGCGGCAACCGGCTGCCAGTGATTTACGTTTAGTACTTACGGTATTGAAGGTAAATACTGATTTGGAAAGAATTGGCGATGAAGCTTCAAAGGTCGCATTACATGCTATTAAGTTAACGGAAAGCGTGCAGTCGTCAAAAGGCTATGTTGAGGTAAGACATATTGGTGATCATGTTAAAAGGATGGTCAGTAATGCGCTCGATGCCTTTGCACGGTTTGATGCTGACGCGGCCTTAGCCGTAGCGCAACAGGACAAAGCAGTCGACTTAGAATATGGCAGTGCCTTACGTGAGTTAGTCACCTTTATGATGGAAGATCCTCGGGGTATATCCCGTGCGCTCAATATCATGTGGGCGTTACGCTCGCTTGAACGGATTGGTGACCATTCAAGAAATATTGCTGAACACGTTATTTATTTGACTCACGGTAAAGATATTCGGCACCGCGGTTTGCGGCACATTGCCGAGCATATTCAAGCAGAGGGCACCTAGGAGAATACCTTTAAGCTTGTTGGCGTTCTGCAACGATAAAGGTTAACAAGTAATAATCAGCAAGAAAGTTTCACAGTCCAGCATTTGAGTCTATTAGTTGGACCAAGTTGTGCCTGTTGGACTCTCAGGCTCCTAATGCAACTGCAACCTCTCGATTTTAACCTAGATTAGCGTCATGAACTGGTAAAGAGCATTCTTTAAAAACCAGGCCGACCCAGCTCGATGTCTCTGTGTTTAAGTAAATAACCATCTAAATGAGACCGAGGCGATGGCAGGCTGTATTTTTATTTTGTAAACTCGCCTCGTTTTTTAACCTAGAGGGGTGAGTAGGTGAAGAGAATTCTATTGGATGTATTGGCGTGTCCTCGGTGCCAACGAGACCTCATTTTAAAAGACGAACAAGTTGATGAGATAGGCGTTAGTGGACAAGAGATAATATCGGGCACTTTGGTTTGTGAAGGTTGCAGCGCAAACTATGCAATAAAGCACGGTGTTCCTTGTATGTTGGTTGAACCGTCTATGGCTGGTACCACACAAAAAGGTTTTACCGAACAGTGGAAATTAAAACAGTCAGGCAAATTCAATGTAAAGTATCCATACCATGTTGATTACGATAGATGGGTGAAATATTTAGATAGTAAAGTGCCAATTGATTTTAATGTTAATGATTGGGCGTTAGATGCAGGTTGTGGCGGCGGGTTATTAACTTATCCTTTCGCTGATTCCTACCAAGATGTACAAGTGATTGGACTTGATTTTCAAAATGATATCTATCGCACGGCACACGATGCGAGGAACAAAAGCAATGTCCATTTTGTGCATGGCGATATTATGAACCCCCCTTTTAAACGAGAGTCAATAAAATTATTAATGTCCCATGGCGTATTGCATCATACTGAGAATACGCGACGAGCTTTTGATTCAGTATCATCATTAATAATGAAAGATGGCAAAATGTCAATTTGGCTCTATCCTGCTTTTAACGAAGGTAGGGTGTTTATGCCGTTGCTTTATTTAGTACGAGATGGGCTCTTCTTGGGCAAGGGCCATCTGTTATCTGCACGGCTTCGCTTTAATCTTTCTCGACTATTTGCTTTTCTACTGCTTCCGCTGCTGATATTGGCCGCTATTATGGATTTAGTTTTATTACAGAGAAAACTTAAAGAGGACCATAATGATAGTGAAGTTAAGGATGTTATGCCTGCTCCGCAAAGTCTTATTGGTTTAGGTGAGCTATTACGCACGCAGATCTTCGTACTCTACGATAACATCACGCCTGAATATCAATTTAGGCATAAAAGATCAGAGGTGGTGGGTTGGTTTGAGCGCAATGGTTTTACTGATGTGCAGGTTGATAATTATCATTTAGGTTATTACCATGGCGTCAAGCAATAAATGGTTCTTTGATATTGGCTCCATACCGTGAGCTTATAGTGTGGTTCTCTTTTTTTCTGTGGTTGCTAGTACAATGGCGTCCCCACCTTCATAAATATTTTGTATCGAATCCAACTCTGCAAATAGATTGATATCCACTAAGTAGTGTCGCCATGTAATGAAAGGGAAGTAAATGATAACGGCTTCTTTGCTAGTAAGTTTTACTATTAAATCCTTTGTCTCTTTGTCTAAGTTTTTATTGGGTAATTTCGAACTTGGGGAATATTTTTGGGGCATTAGAGCTGCTTGTTTTCTGCTAAATAGATAGATTAAATCCGGCGAATTACTATAAATTGCAGGTAAATCATAGTGTTTAATGATTTTCCAGATCGGCATCTGGTAGGTGACTCTATTTAAATAACCTATGCCAGCAGAGTTGGATTGCTTTACATAGGTTAAGCTCGATATCGCGCTGAATGTGATAACCAAAAGAAGTACTGACGCTAAAAGGGTAAGTGCCTTCTTATCAACATTCTTACCAATATTGTCGTCGATTTGCCTTTTGAGCATTACAAATATACTGAGGAACAGTAATACATAAGGCGGATAAAAAATCCTGGTATCTGTGGGAGTATGGGCATCCATAAAAGAAATCGATATTATTATGAAACAACTGTAAAGCACAAGGTAAGCTGGTCCGGCCAGCAGCAGTAATCCCTCATAACTCTTGATTTGCCATGGCTTTCTTAATAAAAAATTGATAAATAAAATTGCTGTAGTAACAAATAAAAGAAATCCGATATATTTATTTTGTGCAAAAAAAAATGAAAAAAGCGTTTTGGCGATACCTAGCAGTTTATGTGTACTGATTGGATGCCAGGCGATATGTCGGTTGACCAGATCGCCATTATAGTAAGCATTCAATGTCATCCAAATAATAAAGGGTGTACAGGTAATTGTTAAGAACACCAGTGCGGTTCCTATTCTTTCCTTGATATTATTTGGGCTGCAGATAATGATAAGTAGTGTTAATGTGCCAATAAAGGGCATAGCTGCGTAACGGAGAAATAGCGCAGTGGCAGATAAGATGCCGGCGAGAAAAAGTAGTTTAACATTATTTGACTCAATGTATTTTGCTGTCGCTAGTAGTGTGGCTAGTTGCACCAGTGAAAATGGTCCCTCGCTCCATGCCATGCCATGAATTTTTAACGATGGCCAACTTACCGCAATGAATAGAGTTGCCCAAATACCGACGAGCCGGCCTGATGTCTCTGAAGGCTTAAGTGCGGCGCCATATAACAGGATAAGAAGCCCAAATATAATGATATGCAGGTATTTTGTAATTATTATTATATTTTGACCAAACAATGACGCTAACGTCAGTAATGTAGGATAACCGGGAGGCCAATGGTTATTTAGGCTAAAAATGCCCTCGCCATTCAATAATGTCTCTACTGCTTTGAGATAGCTCACTGAGTCAGGCGTTATACCGATACCCCAATGAGTGGTATACCATATGAGAAAACCGCCCAGCAGCGCTATAGCAACGTTAAATAGCAGGTAGGAAGATTTGCTCATTTAAGCTTTTGCTCCATCTATGGCTACTTTTTTTCAGCAAAGATATAGTAGTTTCTCAAGACAAAGTTCCAGATAAAAATTAGCCCCGTTGCTGTCACTTTTGATATCAACATATTCAGTAGAATAATATCTACTAAGAAATACAATATGATTTGATGTAACAATAAGCCGATGGCGCTGATCAGGTAGATACTGGCAACTTCTGCTTTCTTCTGAAATCTAATGCCGCTTTGAAAGATAAACCGAATACTCAAAAAGTAGTTAACAAGAGTAGCAACAATAAAGCCGATGGCGCTGACAGCTAAATACTCAAATCCGAGTTTATAAGCAAATACAGTAAATATACTCCAATCTACAATCGCGGCGACACCTCCAACAAAGGTGTATTTTACAATGTTACTCAATGTCGCATCCGGTCAAACAAGTTGTATTTTATGATACAGTGAATTGCTCTAAAGCCGTCTCTCCAACCGATCTTTTTGCCATCTTCATAAGTGCGACCGTGGTAGGAAATGCCGACTTCATAGATTCGACATCCCTGCTGGGCGAGTTTAGCCGTTATTTCTGGCTCGAAACCGAAGCGATTTTCCTCGATAGTAATAGATTGGATAATCTCACGTCGGAATACCTTATAACAGGTTTCCATATCGGTTAGGTTTAGATTGGTAAACATATTGGATAGTAGGGTTAAGAAACCATTGCCGACGCGATGCCAAAAGTAGAGTACTCGATGTGGTTCTGCTCCAATAAACCGGGAGCCGTATACCACATCGGCTTGGTCTTTTAATATGGGCGCTACGAGTAAAGGATATTCATTAGGGTCGTATTCTAAATCGGCATCTTGAATAATAACCAGGTCACCGGTGGCGGCTGTTATGCCTGTTCTTAACGCCGCGCCTTTACCTTGGTTATGATCGTGGTAAAGAACTTGATCAACTTGATTGGCAACTTTGTCTTTGAGCAGCTCACGGGAGCCATCAGAGGAGTAGTCATCAACAATTATAATTTCTTTATCATCGTATGGAGCGTCCTTGACCGCCTGTACAATTTGCTCGATCGTCGATAATTCGTTATAGCAGGGTATGATAATACTTAATTTCATTGCTTCACCTAAAATAGGACTATATGAGCTCTCCATTGCTTAATCCTACAGTATCGTTTTAAAGTAATTAATTGTTTCTTTTAAACCATCTTCTAATGAAACTTTTGGTTCCCAGTCTAAGATTTTTTTTGCTAAGCTGATATCCGGTTTGCGCTGTTTTGGATCATCCGACGGTAGGGGCTTGTGAATAAGTTTTGATTTAGACCCCGTTAGTTTAAGTGTTTGTTCGGCGAGTTCTAGCATAGTAAATTCGCAGGGGTTACCGATATTGACAGGACCAATATGATTGGCCCCGTTATTCATCATACGTATAATGCCGTCAATTAAATCGTCAACGTAACAGAATGAGCGTGTTTGTTGGCCGTCTCCGTATACGGTTAAGTCTTCGTTTTTTAGTGCCTGTACAATGAAATTGCTAACAACCCGACCATCGTCAGGTCGCATACGAGGACCATAAGTATTGAAGATGCGTACTACCCTCGTGTTTATATTGTATTGTCGGTGGTAGTCGAAAAATAATGTTTCTGAGCAGCGCTTGCCTTCATCGTAGCAACTTCTGACGCCGATAGGGTTGACCTTACCCCAGTAAGATTCGGGTTGGGGGTGTATCTCTGGATCACCGTACACTTCTGACGTGGATGCTTGCAATATTTTTGCATTGAGTCGTTTCGCTAGTCCCAAGACATTAATGGCGCCATGCACGGATGTTTTTATGGTCTGTACTGGGTTATATTGATAGTGTACTGGCGAGGCAGGGCATGCCAGGTTGTAGATTTCGTTAACCTCAATATATAACGGTTGTGTTACATCGTGTCGTATCAGTTCAAAATAGGGATTGCCAAAGAGATGTAATATATTGGCTTTACTACCGGTAAAGTAATTATCAACACATATTACATCTCTATCCTGACGTAGTAATGCATCACACAAATGGGAGCCAAGGAACCCCGCGCCACCTGTAATTAGCGTTCTTGGTTTCATCCCGTTCGAATCCTCTAGGTTACAACTAACTATTTAATTAGCTTAGTTCAAGGTGGTGTAAAGTCATAAATAGGCTGATTA
This sequence comes from Pseudomonadales bacterium, assembly GCA_028280085.1. Taxonomy (GTDB): domain Bacteria; phylum Pseudomonadota; class Gammaproteobacteria; order Pseudomonadales; family JANQMK01; genus JANQMK01. Next base: position 6,091 of record JANQMK010000437.1, on the reverse strand, counting down.
AAAACCAATAAAATGGATATTAATTAGACAAAATATTGTGTTGTGATTATTTTTTGTCTGTTGTACTCAGAGGTTTCTGAAAAGGTATGAAGTGATGAATAATGAGCAGAGCTAGGCTGAAGTATTTCCTCATTATTTAGAGGTGCCCTGGGTTGTATTTTTTTTTATTTGTTGGGATGCGTGCCGTTTGTAAACTGACGAATCGATATTGTGGCGCTTGATACGTGAAGCAAGTGTCGTTGGCCGCACCCCTAATAATTCGGCCGCACCACCTTTACCGAAAACCTTGCCGCCACTCTTCTTTAAGGCGAGCAGTAGATTGTGCTTTTCTGATGCTTGTAATTGCGAGTCTGTTAGAACTGTATTTGCCCTAGATTGATGTTGAGCGAGCTCGGCTTTAGTTTGAGAAACAATATCATCAAATCGCAATATATTGCCTTGTGCGAGAATAACTTGACGTTCGATAATGTTTTCAAGTTCGCGAATATTACCGGGCCAATGGTAGCTTTTGAGGTGTTCAATTTGGCTCAATGGTATTTTAAGCCCCGGTTTATTGACGCGAGTGCAAGCTTTTTGTAGTAGATGTTGGGCTAATAACGGGATATCCTCTTTCCTAGCACGTAATGGCACAGACTCAATCGGGAATACATTCAGTCGGAAGTACAGGTCTTCACGAAATTCCCCCAGATCAACCAGTCGTTTTAGATCTCGATTAGTTGCCGCAATGATACGTACGTCAACATGTCGAGTTTGAGATTCACCGACCCGTTCAAACTGTTGCTCTTGCAATACTCTTAACAGTTTACCTTGTAAGGCGAGGGGAATTTCGCCTACTTCGTCGAGAAAAAGGGTACCCCCATTAGCGAGTTCGAAACGTCCAGGTCGGTCTCCCATTGCGCCGCTGAAGGCGCCTTTTGTGTGTCCAAAGAACTCACTTTCAAATAACTCAGTCGGAATGGCGGCGCAGTTAACCCGAATAAGAGAGCGTTTGCTGCGATCGCTGGATTCATGAATGGCGCGAGCAATGAGTTCTTTACCGGTGCCGGATTCGCCGCTAATTAATACGGTGGCATTGGTTGGCGCCACCATTTCTACTTGCTGGATAAGATTTTGAATGGCTGGACATTTACCAACTATCTGATGGTGATTAAATTCGGAGTTAATTTCTTCTTGTAAATAAGCATTTTCCATTTCTAGGCGTTGTTTTAGTCGTTCTACTTCTTGCAAAGCGTCTAATAGCCGCTGCTGCGATAATTTCTTCTCGGTAACATCACGAAATATTACTACCGCGCCGACAACGTGACCGTTGTCCTTAATTGGTGTGCTAGTATATTCTACATCAATGGCCCGATTATCCTTGGTCCAGAATACTTCATCCTCCATGCTATTGGTTACCCCTTCGCGAAAAGCTTGATAGATGGGGCATTCGTTGACATGGTAATGGCTACCATCAGCATGATGATGGTGAATAATAGGGTGAATTTTCTTGCCTATCAGCTCGTTGGCACTCCAGCCTAATATGCGCTCCGTAGCTGGATTGAGAAACGTAGTGAGGCCGTTAGCGTCAACGCCGTAGATGCCTTCACCTGCTGCATCGAGAATTAGTCGATTCTCTTTCTCAAACTCTTGAAACACTTTTTCTGTGCGTTGCCAGTGTCGTAAGCCAGATCGGTAGTGTTGTTGAGCTTCTGCCCGGTTACGTTGAATTAACAGTTCATCAGCATCCTGAAAGCATAATTGTAGTTGAGTATGGGAGTCTAGCGGTAAACTTCGCGCGGCTATTTCAACGCGAGTTTTAATCTGGCCGTCTGCTAGTGAGCGCCCAACGTAGAGAGCATTGCTCCATGCATGGCCGTAGGCCATCACTTCCTCCGTGAATACAATTAAATCGGGTAAGCAGTCGGCAAATAGTTGGCTAACAGGGCAAGTGGCTAGGCTGGGTAAATCCATACCGAAAAATTTACATGCCTCCCCATTGGCTGCCTGAATTTGATTTTTCTCTGGGCAGATGAGTAATTGCGGTAAGGGAGCATACCAGAATGCTGTATTGCCAATTGAATCCATCGTGTTAGTTCCATGTCGTTAACGGAGCTATGAGCAATACTGCTCAAGCTTTACCCCAGAGTTTGCTGTTTAAATCGATATTTCAAGATTTGCGCCAACGATACGATATTTCGTAGCAGGCGCTACGATGTTTCGTTTTCTACGATATCTCGTAGCTACCGATATGTAAGAAAAATTGAAAAACTTAATTTAAATTAAGATGTTACAAGTTTTTACAGAGTTGGCATTAGAGTTGCGAAGAGGTATTACGACTGGATAAAAACTTTTTTACAGAAGATTCATTCAAAGAAGGTTGCGTGTTCAGTAAACCTGCGGAGGCTTGCAAAAACCTAATAGGGGGCATGCTGCTAAATAATGGGGCACAACATAATAGGATAAATAGGGGATGCGCTTAATTAGCGTGAAGCTTTACGAACCATCGTTTACTAACAAAATAACGGTAAAACAACGTTTTCTTAACGCTTGTTTTAATTGAGTACATGAGGAATCTAAAAAATGGCGATTAAGAGTTTAGGAAACCCTTACGATGAAAAAACACAACTCATTCACGAGACTGGTTGCAGTTGTGGGTCATGTCAGGCCAGTACAGCGGAACAGCCAGAGGGTGCGTTGGACGATTTAGGGGCGCAAGCAAAAGAGCAAAGTGGACAAAACGGTGGCGAGATAAAACCAAGCCGTGATGTAAAGTTAGATAGTGACTTTGATAGTCCAGACGATATGCTAGATAGAGCGATAGAGAACGCCATAGTGCGAGGAGTTTTTAATCAACATGATCCGAGCCGCCGTCGTTTTATTAAACTTGTTGGTGGCAGCACGTTAGCGGGGATACTCGCTAGTTTATTACCGCTCGATAAAGTTAAAGCCGCGGTAAAGGAGACAAGGGGTAAATTAGAAAAGACCAAACTGAAAGTTGGTTTTGTTCCAATTACTTGCGCTACGCCTATTATCATGGCACATCCGTTAGGGTTTTATAGTAAATATGGCCTGGATGTTGACGTCATTAAAACAGCAGGTTGGGCGGTAGCACGAGATAAGTCGCTGAATGGTGAATACGACGCATCTCATATGCTAACACCTATGCCATTGGCGATGACAATGGGCGCGGGGTCAGTGGCAGAGCCCTATATTATGCCAGCGGTGGAAAATATTAATGGCCAAGCCATTGTGTTGCATAATAAACATAAAGATAAAAGAGACCCTAAAAAATGGAAAGGGTTTAAGTTTGGCGTACCCTTTGATTATTCTATGCATAATTTTCTTTTGCGTTATTACGTCGCTGAGCATGGCATAGACCCAGACCAAGATATACAGATTCGTGTTGTTCCGCCGCCGGAGATGGTTGCTAACTTACGGGCCGGAAATCTGGACGGCTATCTTTCTCCTGATCCTTTTAATCAAAGAGCCGTGTATGAAAATGTTGGCTTTATTCATATTTTAACTAAGGACATTTGGCAGGGACATCCTTGTTGTGCATTCGCCTGTAGTCAAAAGTTTGCGACCGACATGCCTAATACCTATGCCGCACTATTCAAATCTATTGTTGATGCAACTCATTATTCGGCTAAATCTGAAAAACGCGCTGAAATTGCTAAAGCGATCGCACCAAAAAACTATCTTAACCAACCTGAAATTGTGATTAAGCAAGTGCTGACGGGCCGTTATGTAGATGGGGTGGAAAAAACGGTACATGACGTACCTGATCGCATTGATTTTGACCCTTTCCCTTGGCATTCCATGGCGGTGTGGATTCTTACCCAGATGAAACGTTGGGGCTACGTGAAAGGTGATATTGATTATAAGGGGATTGCCGAACAGGTCTACGTAGCTGCAGAAACTGGCAAGGTCATGAAGGAACTTGGTTATGAGCCACCGACTAAAACGTACGAAAAATATAACATCATGGGCAAATTATTTGACTATAACAAGCCGGAAGAATACGTAAACAGTTTTGCTATCAAGAGGATCTAAAGGTGACTTTGAATGTACGTGCTGCAATTGTCTCGTTGTTGTTACTCTTCGTTATATTAGTTATCTGGGAAGCGTTAAATCAAGCCCCGGCTGCTACTACTGCTTTGTCAGAATATGAGCTACTCATGGGCGGTGCTGACCAGCAGGCTCGCGTACCGCCGCCATCAAAAATCATTGGACATGCCTATGATGAATTGAGCCGGCCGTTTTATGATGCTGGACCAAATGATAAAGGTATTGGCATTCAGCTCGCTTATTCATTGTATCGTGTTTTAACGGGCTATCTGGCGGCGGCAATAGTTGCTATACCCTTGGGTTTTATTATTGGTATGTCACCATTGATGCATAAGGCGCTGAATCCGTTTATTCAGGTATTAAGGCCCATTTCTCCGTTAGCTTGGATGCCGTTGGCGCTATTTGTTATCAAAGATTCGGAGCAATCTGCAATCTTTGTCATCTTCATTTGCTCAATATGGCCCATGCTTATCAATACTGCTTTTGGCGTAGCAACTGTTAGAGCTGATTGGGTTAATGTCGCCAAAACCCATGAGCTGAGCCAATTGATGACGGCGTTTAGTGTCATTTTGCCGGCTGCTGCTCCGACTATTCTAACCGGCATGAGAATTTCCATTGGTATCGCCTGGTTAGTGATTGTTGCCGCTGAAATGCTAGTAGGTGGAACTGGAATTGGCTACTACGTCTGGAATGAATGGAACAATCTGGACCTTAACAGTGTGATATTTTCGATCTTAATGATTGGCATCGTCGGTATGTTGTTGGATTTGGCGTTGTCAGGAGTATCGCGGCTGATACAGTATGAGGAGTAATGCAGTATGAAGAAAGAAAATAGGCAATACGAGGCGCAGTCTAATGAGTAAGGCATTTGTATCCGTTGAGGGTCTTTCAAAACATTATCCGTCCCCGGGTAAGCAGTCTGATCTAATTGTTTTTGACCAAGTTAATATTGGTATAGAGAAGGGCGATTTTGTTTGTATTATTGGTCACTCAGGCTGCGGCAAATCCACCATCCTTAATATTTTAGCGGGACTAGACGTGGCCACTAGTGGTGGCGTAATCATGGATGGCAAAGAGATTTCTGGGCCGAGTTTAGATAGAGGTGTGGTCTTTCAAAATTACAGTTTGTTACCTTGGCTATCGGCATTACAAAACGTAAATTTTGGTGTAAGAGCACGTTGGCCCAACTGGAGCAAAGCTGAGGTAGAGGCACATAGCACTAAATATCTTAATATGGTAGGACTAGCTAACTCTTTACATCAAAAACCTAGCCAACTTTCTGGCGGGATGAGACAGCGTGTCAGTATTGCACGAGCTTTTGCCACGCAACCAAAGTTATTGTTATTGGATGAACCGTTTGGTGCATTGGATGCTTTAACACGAGGGATTATTCAAGATGAGCTGATTAAGATCTGGAGTGCAGACCAACAAACTGTCTTTATGATTACACACGATGTGGATGAGGCGATTCTATTAGCCGACCGGGTTTTGTTGATGTCCAATGGGCCCAATGCTCGCATTGCGGAGTCTGTCAAGATTAACCTGCCGAGGCCGAGAGAAAGAGCTCATATTATTGATCATCCAGGCTATTACAAAATACGTAACCACCTGGTGAATTTTTTGGTGAATTGTTCCAACCAGCCAGCGAGAGCTGATAGTGATCGGCACGCTACGCCTATTGAGATAGATCCTTTGGTAGAGGTGCCGCATGCAGGCGAAGAAAAGCCTGTTACCGAAACTGGGGCTGGCCGTAAACCAGCAGGGAGCAGTTTGGTGAGTTCAATTGATTCGGCGCCGTCGCTGGCATGCCGATCAGGTTCGGATTCAACCATATTCTAATTGGCGTTTTTGTAATAAACAATTTATTAAACAGCAAAATTATTTTGGCCGAAGAGCTTGCGTGAAGGTCAAGATTAAAGTAGCAATACTGAAAATCAATGGAGACTCATATGGATAAGTTAGCAATGACAGAAGTAATTATGTCGGCGAAGTTGGCTAAAGAGCTGACATGGGAAGAAATAGGCGAGGACCTGGGTATGTCGCC
>JANQMK010000415.1 GCA_028280085.1 Pseudomonadales bacterium | reverse complement strand
TCATTTAGGAACTAACCTTAGATACTGACCGCATAAAGGACGCGGTATAAAAATAGAAACGACAACATGCTATGATCTTCTCGCTTAACATTTTAGGCGCACCCTTCTCCCAACAGTCGGCAAATAGTGCTTATCAATTTGCTGAAGCGGCGCTCAGCAAAGGCCACTCTGTTTATCGCGTTTTCTTTTATCACGATGCCGTCCATCTGGGCTCCACCCTTGCTGCGGTCCCACAAGATGAGGTGAATATCGGTGAACGGTGGCTTGATCTAGCGGAGCGGCACAATATTGACCTTGTTGTCTGCGTAGCAGCAAGTCTTCGCCGAGGTGTGCTCAACAGCACTGAAGCAAAACGCTATGAAAAGCCAGCCAGCAACCTAGCCGACCCTGTTGCACTATCAGGCTTAGGGCAACTCATTGAAGCCGGCTTAATGTCAGACCGACTCATTACCTTTGGCGCCTAGTGACATGACACAAGCTACCAATAAAACATTTTTAATTGTCTGTCGTAAAGCGCCGTTTGGTACCTCATTTGCACGGGAAGCCTTAGACGTTGCCTTGGCCGGTTCAGCCTTTGCCCAGGAGGTAACACTATTATTTATAGACGATGGCATATTCCAATTAAAACTGGGACAAAATGGTAAAGCAATTAATTTAAAAGGCGCCCATGCAGCACTACCCGCCTTGGAAATGTACGATATCACTCGTGTTTATGTCGATAAACATTCGCTTGATGAGCGTGGTCTATCAGACAGCGACCTCGCTATCGACACTAAATTATTAGACAGTAAGCAAGTAACGTCATTGCTACAACAGAGTGATATTATTTTTAGTTTTTGAATACGAGCAAAAGTTTGCGATGATCTTACATACCATTAATAAGTCACCGACCTCCGATTCTACGTTCAATAGTTGTCTTCGCTGCGCTGCTGAACATGATACCATCTTATTGTTTGAAGATGGTATCTATGGCGCCATAGTGGGAACGCAAGCTGAACCTATGATAAAACAAGCGTTACAACACTATAGAATTTGCGCGTTAAAAGAGGATTTAGTCGCACGCGGTTTTAGCCGTGGTCTGATTGATGGCATCGATGTCATCGATTACCAGGATTTTGTTGATCTAACAGTAACGCATGACAAAGTACATAGCTGGTATTAATGCATGCCCCTACATATTAATAACCAAGATATTGCTATCGACAATGAAGGTTACTTAAAAGAAATTAACGATTGGTCCGAGCCTGTTGCTACAGCCATCGCGCAAACTGAAAATATCGTGTTGACCGAAGAACATTGGCAAGTCATTCACTGGTTGCGAGATTTTTACCACGAATTCGGCCTCACGCCTATCATGCGTGTCGTTGTGAAAGAATACGGTAAAGCATACCCACAACAAAGCATTGATAGCGCTTATTTTATGAAACTATTTAGTGGCACACCATTAAAAGTCGCGACCAAGATCGCTGGCCTACCCAAGCCCAGCCATTGTTTTTAACCTACAATTGTTTTTAACCTACAATTAACGACCTACATGCATAATAACCCGACGGCTATTACTGCTGTGTCGATGTTCCCACAAAAATACTCCCTGCCAAGTACCCAACGCCAATCCACCATCCACTAGCGGAATAGAAAGACTGGTAGCCGTCAGCATACATTTAATATGAGCAGGCATATCGTCTGGCCCCTCAATAGTGTGGGTATAAATAGGATCATGCTCTGGCACCAATCGATTAAGCCAGCTTTCTAAATCAGCTTTAGCAGATGGATCATAGTTTTCCTGAATCAGCAAACTCGCAGACGTATGTTGTATATATAAAGTACATAAGCCGTTGAATATATCCGTATCGCTCACTACCGATGCGACAGCCTGTTTGACCTGGTCAGTAATATCATGTAGCCCCTGTCCGGGCACGTTAACCGTTAGGTTATGTATCATACAAATTTTCCAGATTGTGTCGATTGCTAGTGTCTGTTGATAGTGTGGATTTGAACGGGAAATTTTAAGAGGCCTGCACTCCACTGTAAATCATTCATTGGTGCGAACAGATACTCAATGCTAGGGAAGCTCAGAATAATAGAGAAATGCTTCAGAGGTTCCCTACTACTAAAAGGCAGCACCAAAATAGTAGTGAGCCCAAGTCAACGGCAAAAACCGTTTAAACCAGGCCAAGGGTTTAAAACCGGTAAGATTGAGGTTTAACGATCGATTTAACTCGCTCTTCAATTTTCAAAACTTCTGGCATATCTCCCGTATGAATTAACGCCAAAGACCCATCATAGAAAGGTGACAAGCGGCCCCGCCACGCCCCTCGCGCAAACGTCTGTGCTGCTTGAATAGGCTTATCCGGCATTACTAACACAGTCACGGCACCACTGTCCCGAGCCAGTACAATATGTAGGGCAGGCTTATCG
>JANQMK010000399.1 GCA_028280085.1 Pseudomonadales bacterium | reverse complement strand
CCCAACTTTGCACTAAAAACTTAACGCCAAAATGTCGATATTGCCTATGAAAAGCTGGATATTGATACATTAGAAAATGAACTAATTTTTAAATAATGGCTCAACATTAGATGCTCTAGCAATGATCTCATTATTATATGTTTGGAGCTTTTCTTTGCGTTGCCATAATAAATCAAAAATTTCGTCGGCCGGTTTATAATCGCTAACAGCTTCCATCAATACTTGATGCACACCAATAGAATCAAATCGATCGCAAGCAAACCATAAACGCTTTAAACAATCGTCAAGTTTTTCTTTCGGCAATCCATCTTCTTCTGCGCGCATGATTTTACTATGCTCTGTACCAGTGACATTATTGCCGACTAATAGCTCTTCATAGAGTTTTTCACCCGGTCGCAACCCTGTTAGCTTAATCTCAATATCTCCATCAGGGTTTGATTTTTCTTTCAGTGTGAAGCCCATAATCGAAATCATGCGTCTTGCCAGATCATAAATTTTTACCGGTTCTCCCATATCTAATACAAAGACATCTCCGCCTCGACCTAAACTGCTTGCCTGTAACACCAGCTGAGCCGCTTCAGGAATCGTCATAAAGTAGCGCGTAATATCTGGGTGAGTAACAGTAACAGGACCGCCAGAGTTAATTTGCTCTCGAAACAATGGAATAACAGAACCGGATGAGCCAAGTACATTACCGAATCGAACCATGCTAAAACGCGTCGCACAATTCTCGCTAGAAAGATTCTGCAGGATAATCTCGGCTAGCCGTTTTGACGCCCCCATAATACTTGTCGGTCGAACGGCTTTATCGGTAGATATCAATACAAAGGTCTCGACCTTGCCATCGACAGCAGCTTGAGCTGTAGCAAAAGTCCCAAATACGTTATTTCTAACACCTTCAACAATATTGCTCTCAACAATAGGAACATGCTTATAAGCGGCAGCATGATAAATCGTTTGCACGCCAAATGTTTTGATTACGTCGCACACTCTCAAACCATCCAAGGTATTGCCTAGCAACGCATATATGCCAATCGAATCGTGTGTTGAGTCTGCCAATAATTCTTTTAGCTCCCTTTCTACCTTATAAAGAGCGTATTCATTGCTATCAAACAAAATCAGTGATTTGGGCCCATTAACTGCTATTTGCCGGCAAAGCTCAGAACCTATTGAACCACCAGCGCCAGTCACCATAACAACTTTATCCGCGATACACGCCTTGAGAATAGTTTGATCTGGTAACACTGGCGGACGCCCTAGAATATTTTCATAAACTCGGACTTCTTCGCCGTTGCGATTGTGAATGGTGCCATTCACTAATTCTTCCAATCCCGGCACGACCCGGGTGTCAATGCCCATTTTTTCCAACATCTTAGTAATTTCATTACGCCGATGAGTTGCCACAGAAGGCATAGCAAGAAACACTTCTTGAACACCCAAATCATCAACTATCGCTTTAGCATCCTGCGGGCTATGTACCCGCAAACCATCAATTAAAGTGCCTTGCTTAGAGTGGTTGTCATCAAAAAACACCACTGGAATATAATGATCGCCATGCATCAACGCTTTATAAAGCTGTAAACCTGACGAACCTGCGCCATAGATGGCAACTCTGAGTTTATGATGTTGTAGAGTAGCTTGATAGTAAGCACGGATGGCAAGGCGACTTCCGCCGATAAAGAGAAAGGCAAAACACCAATAAATAAATGGCACAGTTTTGGGCAGAAACACGCCAGAGATAAATGTCGCTACAGCGATAATTGCGGTTGAAGCTGTCACCGCTTTTAGCACGGCGAAGATAGCCTGCTGGCCCATGTAACGGATAACTGTACGATATAAGCCCAGCTTTAAAAACACACACATACTGGCCAACGTTGCCATACCATAGCAAAGCACTTCGCGCCCAGCATATGGCCAATACCACTCTCCCAAGCTAAAGGATAATGATAGCCAGAGTGCTAACGACAGCATCATAATATCAGCGACAACCATAGCACGTTGTTTGGCGTTTTTAGTGAACGTTAGGAACTCTATATTCATCCAATTACTTAACTAATTTTTATGCTAACTACCGAAGCTGAAAACGCTAGATTTGTTTTTCCACCCCTAAACTAGACCACAAAGCAGGCAACTACTACAGCCTTGTTATGACAGCCTGCTCCTAGCCTGCCCGAGCCGCCATTCTAGACAAAGTATCAGGGCGATGTAAATGACAAGCCAAATTATTGGTATAAATCCCCCAATCTCGGGTAAATATTTCTGATTGATCACCACTGATGCTGCACCCAGTATCATTAACAGGTATTCCCAAAGCACCACGGTTTTGTGGGAATATCCTGCTAATACTAGACGCTGATAATAGTGTTCTCGATGAGCTTGCCAGATAGGTTTGCCTGCTAACATTCTCTTCGCTAGCGTAACAGTGGCATCCACCCAAAATGGAGCAAAAATAACTAGTGGAACCCACCATGGGAATAATAGCCCTACAATACCGTAAAGACTGATGACCGCCATTAAATACCCAAACAATGTCGAACCGGTATCTCCCATAAAAATACGCGCCGGGGGAAAGTTCCATACCAGAAAACCCGCACTGGCAGCAGCGATGACATAGCAAACGATTGCAAATACCATTTCGCCACGAGCAACCCCCAATATTCCAAGGGTGAAAAAACCGATAACCGCCATGCCAGAAGCAAAGCCATCCATACCATCCATAAAGTTAAATAAGTTAATCGACCAAACGACCAATAACATCACAGATACGGGATAAAACCATGCTAACAGCCCTTGAATATCGTCAAAAAGTCCATGTTGTCCAAAATAATAAATAACACTAGCACCCGCTATGCCATGCACTAATAAACGATAACTTTGACTAAGACCTTGCCAATCATCAACCAATGAAACAAAAACAGTCAAACCAAAACCTGCTATCAAAGGTATATAATCCCATCCCGACAATCCCTGTAAAAAAAACACAACCCCAAAAACTAAAAACAACGTCGCAGCAATGCCAATACCACCGGACCTCGGCACAGTATGGGCATGTAACGATCGGTGATTGGGAACATCGCGAAAACCATTGATGTCTCTCCGACTAAGGCCATAGGTTAAACATGAAGATATCAGAGCAGCGGCGGTGATATAGATCAAAATAAGCATAACAAACTATTTTTATTTTCTGTCAATTCGATAATGCCTTACTATTTCAGGTACCATATCATAAAAGGTAGATTGGGGCTGCCACCCGAGTTCTCGTCTAATTTTTTCAGCGGAGTACTGTGCCGGCCCAAATAGCTTTGTCCAAGTTTTCTTATTGAATGGTGTTGCCATGCCCATTTTATTTAACATTTCGCCGATATAGATGGCAAAAGATATTAGTGGCATCGGTATCGACCAATCAACTTTGGGCAAGCCTAAAGCTTGTCTAAATGCGTCGTAGATAAGTCTAGTAGTATAATGCTCACCATCACTCAAAATATAAAGTTTGCCGCCAACGTTAGCACCGCCAGCTATTAACAGTATAGCGTTGACCAAATCATCTCGACTTACCATAGATCTAAAGCAAGACGAATAAGGCAACGGCGGAAACCACCGTAAATCAACGGCACGCAGCATACTGTATAAATTACCCTTAACACACGGACCATAAACCAAGCTGGGACGAACGATTGCGATTTGCATGGCTGATCTTTCACTGAGCTGCCTTAAACCGGCTTCAGCTGCGAGCTTCGACCGGCCATAGCAATCTATTGGCATGCCAACTGTTAGCTCATCATAAACACGTCCATCTGGTTCTCCCGCGGCCTTCACACTACTAACAAATACGAAGCATTTCACACCGGCTTTACCGGCCAACTCAGCTAATTCTAGCGTCGCCTCAGTATTGACACGAAAATAATCTTGTTCCTGAGTGGTGCCACTTAAGTCATGCGCTTTACCCGCAAGATGAAAAACATAGTCTATTTTATCTAGTGGTAAATCGGCTCTAATTGGTTTAGCTAAATCTTGCAACCAAACATCGACGACTTGCTCGGAAATAGCCGTACGTGCTAAAACTGTAACCCGACAATCTAGGGAGAGTAACTTACCAACCAATGCTGAGCCGACAAAACCAGTTGAGCCAGTAACAAGACAAGACTTTCCTTTTAAACTAATGGCACAACTACTCTTGAAAGCATCCATCAATCAGCTCCAGAGCCTCGCTAGCCGCTTGTTCCCAGGAAAACTTTTTACTTTGCAAAACAGCATTACTAACTAATTGTCGGCGTAATTCATGATCATTTGCCAACTTATTCATCGCAGATTCAATTTGTTGGACAGATAGAGGGTCAACCAGCAAACCAGCATTTCCGACAACTTCCGGCATGCTGGAAACATTTGAAGTCAGAACAGGAATACCATACTGCAGCGCTTCTAACAAAGGCAAACCAAAGCCTTCATATAATGACACAAGAACGAGGAAATCAGCGCCTACATATAATTCTTGCAATTGATAATCGGCCACATGACCCATGACATCTACTTTCGAAGGAATACCTAACTCGTTGATAAGATCACCCAGATTCCTGGTCCCCCAACCGTCAACACCACAAATAATAAACCGGTGTTCTAGGCAACCACTTTTTACCAGTGACGCATAAGCTGTCAACGTTCTCACCAGATTTTTACGGGGCTCCAACGTACCAACAAATAATATATAAGGCTGCTGCCCCACTCTTTCAGGATCTTTTTTCACCGTTAAAGAACCAGCGACATTGCCAGCCAATGTCACAACCGACAACTTACGTGCGCACAATGGCTTAAATTCTTTGATATCACGACATGTTGCATTTGAACTGCAGATAATTTTATCTGCTTTCTTGAGAGATGGTGGCATAAGAAAATATTCCAAAAAATACCCCCATTTCGTCATAGTTTCAGGGCATTTTTTCCACACCAAGTCATGAACAGTTAATAATGTCTTGACTGTCTTGGGCAAAAGCAGAGGTAGGTGATGCCGAGGAGACCAAAAAAGTTGAATTCGATCTCGAATAGACCAAATTGGAAATATAGCCTGCGCAATAATACTACTGAGCAATGCACTTTCTATATTTAGATGTCTCACCAGTACATTTGGACCGCAAAAATCCACCTTCAATGCACGATGAGAGTAAAGGTACCACTGCACAGAATCTTTAGTCTGGTCGATTAACCGAACCAGCAGTTCATGGGTATATCTTCCAATTCCGGTAGTCGGAGCAGATAGAGGGCGTACATCGACGGCAATTCGACGAGTTGACATTAGAACAAAAGTTACTCCGCCACCTCTGGTTCCACAGGCCAATCTAATTGTTGGTCAAGTAGTTGGTTATATAAAGAATAATACCGTTCACCCATTTTTTGTCCGGTGAATAGCTCCTCATAACGCTTGCGCGCATTTCGCCCAAACTCAACCGCTTTATCCGCATTACGATAAATAAAGTCCATGGCTTCTCTTAATGATTGAGTACAGCCAGGAGTTACGACAAGACCCGTTTCACCATGTATGTTGACATGACTAGTGCCTGATCCCACCTCAGTAGAGATAAGAGGTTTAGAGAACATCGCGCCTTCTAACAACGTGACACCAAAGGCTTCTGATCTGAGATATGAAGGAAAAACGACACCACGGCTTAGCTTAAACAGCGCAACTTTGGTTTCGTCAGGTACGTAGCCAGCAAATTGCACATTACGCAAACCCAGTGATTTAGCCTGCTTCATGAGTTCTTTTTCGGTAGGCCCGGAGCCAACGATCACCACGCGATAGGGTGAATGCTTGATGGCATTTAATAAAATATGAAGGCCTTTGTAGTACCGCAAAACACCGACAAATAAGAAAAAACCCTCGCCATATTGTGATCTCACTTGTTCAATTTTACTGTCCTCAACCGAAGGATAAGACGACTGGTTGATACCAATGGGTATTATATCCACCTTGGATGAATACCGTGAAAGCACCTGGCTGGTGGCAAAGTAATTTGGAGATGTGCAGACAATTTTAGATACATTGGAAAGAAAGGCGCTCATTATAGGCGAGTAGAGACTCATGAGTCCTCTTTGCCTAATGATATCTGAATGATAAGTAATAACAGATGGCTTTTTACCCTGAGATAACAAATACAGTAGATCTGCAAATGGCCAAGGAAAATGATAATGGATAATATCCGCCCATTGTACCAGCGCCTTAAATTGACTAAACCCGCTAAAGCCAATACTGCAAGATGCTATCTCAAGATGCTTTTTCGATCGGTAAATGGTAGCTTCATCGCTATGGATAACAGCGGGATGACAGTTACTGCTTAAGGTAAAGACACGGCTCTCTGTCCCATATGTTTTGGTGTTGAGGCAAATTTGCCTTATAACTTCTTCTAAACCGCCCTGAGTATCAGGAAAGTAGGTACGGTAAACTTGCAATACCCGCATGTTGGTATCCTTTATCTGTAACCACTCAACTCTGGCGCTTAAAGCTACGTCATGTCAAGGCACAACGGCAAATTCATAATAGCGGGCAGGCCAAAACCTAGATTAAACTGTAATAATACTCGGAAGAATAGCGTATTTTAAACAAATAGACCAAAGATTTGAAGATTCATTGACAAGTTCACCCAGATCTATCACAAGGTAAAATAGTGTACTTTTACACAACGGATTAGGGTAGAAATAGAGTTACTTCGTGTAAAACATCCAGCAAAAAAGTACTACCAAATCCGAAATAAACAAAATCAGCTTTGGCAAACTGTTTTCTCAATTGTTCACAGCCATTTATACAGCTTTAAAAAACGTTTTTCCACAAGAAGCATCTTCACATCAGTAAATTCAAGTAAAAACTTCATAGCTCCGTTTCAATTGAATGTAAGGCGATGGAGACCACCTTGAACTCACTGGCATCAGCCAGTCACAACCTTGGCAATACCGTCTCCAATCACTTTAAGAAAACAGGCCATGTTTCGGCTTCCGGCCACCCCGCAGTTAAAAGTATTATCCAAGACGCTTAACAGCCCACGCACGCTTTACATATCGCTCACGACATAGAGAAATCTTCCCGTAAGCACAAGACCTTACTCTCTTGGTAGCATAATTAAAAGGTTTGCTGCCAAGAGTCGCTATTTACAACTCAACGGGTACGGGCTGTATATTTGCAGAGCTATATTCTTTTTAGCAACAATTATGTAAAATTGCGCCGACTTCAATTGGTCACTTGTCGAATATATCTAGTTGTGCACTAATGAGGCAATATTTTAGGCTAATACTCATACATCAATGGTGATCCATGTTAATATGCGGCTATCTAGGCCAGTCATTCCAGTGAAGCCATCGCATACAGAAAGTGCAGCTACGAGCCAACTCCAGTAAATGGCGCCTTAAGCGGATTCTATATTAACTTTAGCTTAGCAGCCTCATAGCCCTAATCGTGGAAACTGGGAATGACGCGAAGTACCAACCGAAAGCGTGCCATTTGACCGACCAAACTAGTGCACAAACAAAATAATTAATCATAGTTTCAACGAATAATACATTTTTATGATTCATAGCCTTTGGCGATATCGCTATTTCATCATCGGTGCTATTAAAAGCGAGTTAATAGCGCGTTTCTCTCGGAGCAAGCTTGGTGCTATATGGATGGTTATAAATCCGTTAGCCCAAGTCTTAATCTATGCTCTTATCCTATCCAATGTACTGGCCGCAAAACTGCCCGGTATTGAAAATAAATATTCCTACAGTATTTACCTAATGGCGGGTTTACTTGCTTGGACATTATTCCACGATATTGTCAGTCGGCTACTTACTCTATTTATTGAGCAGGGTAACTTGATGAAAAAAATGAGCTTCCCTCGCATCACTTTGCCAACTATTGTGGTCGGCTCTAGTCTGCTCAACAATCTACTACTATTTATCGCTATGCTGGGCATCTTTGTTCTCCTTAACCAGCAATTCAATCCGGTAATCTTGTGGTTAATACCCCTCACTTTAGTTATCGTAATATTATCTATTGGTCTTGGCTTGGTCTTGGGTATTATCAATGTCTTTCTACGTGATACAGGACAGGTCGTTCCGATTGTGCTCCAGATGTGGTTTTGGTTCACCCCTATTGTTTATCCCATTTCAATCATTCCACAAAAATACCATGACTTACTCATACTGAACCCAATGTACCCCATGACTAGCGCCTACCAACAAATACTCGTCTATGGACAAGCTCCATCGCTTGACTCAATAGCAATAACCGCCGCAGTTGGCTGCACCTTGACACTTCTAGGGCTTTTCATATTTCGTCGCGCAAACGCAGAAATGGTCGATGTTTTATGAGTTTACTTAGCGTACAAGATATAGGAAAGGCTTTTCGCTCCTATCGCTCTGAATGGCAACGTTTCGCCCGCTGGTTTGGCATCCCTATGCAACCCAGTGAAGAACACTGGGTTTTACGCCATGTCAACTTCGACGTAGCAGCAGGCGAAGCTATCGGTATCATAGGGCAAAACGGCGCAGGCAAGAGTACGCTACTAAAGGTAATAACTGGCACATTAAAGCCTACTGAAGGAGCCATTCATATCAACGGTCGCATCGCCGCCATTTTGGAACTTGGCATGGGCTTTAACCCTGAACTCACTGGCCGTCAGAATGTCATCCATGCAGCCGGTTTGATGGGATTTAGTATGGATGAAATCCAAGCTGCTATTCCGGCAATTCAAGCTTTCGCTGAAATAGAAGAATACTTTGATGAACCCGTTCGAATCTACTCAAGCGGCATGCAAGTGCGAATCGCATTTGCGGTTGCCACGGCCTGGCGTCCCGAAATTCTTATTGTCGACGAAGCCTTATCAGTAGGCGACTCCTATTTTCAACATAAGAGTTTTAATCGCATCCGAGAGTTTCAGGACCAAGGCACAACATTGCTTATCGTTTCCCATGATCGCAGTTCAATTCAGACGCTTTGCGATCGCGCCATATTACTTGAAAATGGAACCGTCATAAAAGATGGAAACCCAGAAGAAATCTGTGATTTCTACAATGCGATTATTGCAGAAAAGAAAGATAGAACAGTCCAAGTAAAACGCTTAGACAATGGTAAAACACAAACAACTTCTGGTACTGGCGAAGCTCGTGTAGAAGAAATTGTACTTTACAATAGTGTAGGAGATGCCGTTGAGTTTGTAGAAGTGGGCGATACCGTTGAACTCCGCATCACAGCTAAAGTATATCAACCAATAGAGACACTGGTACTGGGATACGGCATCAAGGATCGTCTCGGCCAAGTAATGTATGGTACTAATACCTGGCATACCAAACAAGTCATAGAAAGACCGAAAGCTGGAGAGCGGTATCAATTCACCATTAGGTTTACTGCTAACCTGGGGGTGGGTAGTTATTCAATTCAAACTGCTCTAGTCGATAAAGACACTCATTTAACAGCTAACTACGAATGGCAAGATATGGCTTTTGTTTTTAATGTCGTCAATATTGATAAAACCCATTTTGTTGGTTGCCTATGGAGTGAGCCTGTAATTAAAATTGAGGAAATGGTGGCATGACTTTTGTTTCACATGCGCAAAACATGGAAGATGTAATTCTTTGGAGAGCTCTGAAAGATATAGATCAAGGGTTCTATATTGATGTTGGCGCAAACGATCCTGATTTTGACTCCGTCACCAAAGCTTTTTACTTACAAGGCTGGAAAGGCATTAACATTGAGCCCGTTTGTCAGTGGTACGATAAGTTATGCGCCAGCAGACCTCGCGACATCAATTTGCAACTAGCAGCTGGCGAAAAGAAAGGAGAGCTTGTCATTTATGAAATTCCAGATACAGGTCTTTCAACCTTAGATAAGAATATTGCCGAGCGGCATAAGAAAGAAAATGGACATAGCTATAAGACACATAAAGTGAACGTTTTATCCTTAACGGAAATAATCAAAAGCAGTCACGAATCCGCAATACACTTTTTAAAAATTGATGTTGAAGGTGCAGAAAAGCAAGTTATACAAGGCATAGACTTTTCAACTATACGCCCTTGGATTATCGTTGTTGAATCGACCCTTCCTAACACCCAAATAGAGGATTTTGAGCATTGGGAACCATTATTAATAGCAGGTGACTATAAGTACGTCTATTTTGACGGACTTAA